>JAKATV010000054.1 GCA_021818565.1 Planctomycetota bacterium | reverse complement strand
CAATTTGATGCGGACCTGCCGCAGTGATGGCGTCATTATTAAGCCGGATGTGCCCATTGTGCCCATTGATTCCGCCTATCTCGACGGCGCATTGCATATCGCCGCACCGGTCATAGCGCGCACGTACACCAATCAGGATGACGTGAAAACCGCGTATGTGTTTGCGTTCGCCCCCAATCCGCGGGATAAAAAAGCCGTCAAGTTCTCCGCGCCTAATATTGGCCTGCACGGAGCTATGTATGTATATAATTATTTTACCGGTGCTTCAAAGTTTGTCCCCGCGGACGGCACATTTACCGGTGCGTTAGGTGCACATGCCGCATCGTATTATGTGTGTGCTTCACCGGGGGCCGCGGGCATTGCGTTTATGGGACAACGCGGAAAATTTGTCGGTACCGGCCGGGAAAGAATTCCCGCCCTGGCCGATTTGCCCGGCGCGTTGATGGCGTCGGTGGCCTTTGCGCCCGGGGAGGATGTTATCACGCTGCACGGATTCGCGGCGTACAAACCGGTGGTAACTGTGCATGGCGGAATCGCCGGTGCGGTATTGTATAACCGCTCCACGCGGCAGTTTGTGGTACGCGTTTCACCGTCAATTACCGCTCCGCTGCGGGAACTCGATGGCAGCGTAGTCAAAGAAATCAATGTGGTTTTCAGTCAGCCCAAATAACAATAAAAAAGAGATGACTATGACATCATCATCCAAGGATTCCAGGCAACCGCAGCGTTCAACTTCCGGCCATGACATCAGCGAGCTAAGCGCAAGCCGGATCAATGAATTGGCTGAAAAATTAACGCCCGAAGAACGCCGCATCATGCTGGATCATGGCACCGAGCCGCCGTTCTGCGGCGGGTTACTGCACAATAAGGGTGACGGCGTATACGTTTGCCGACTTTGCGCTTTGCCGCTGTTTAAGTCACAGGCTAAGTTTGATTCGCATACCGGCTGGCCGAGTTTTTATGAGCCGTTTGATCCCGACCATGTGCGGAGTATTGTCGATGAAAGCTACGGCATGATTCGCACTGAAATCCGATGCCGCCGCTGCGGCAGCCATCTGGGCCACGTTTTTGACGACGGGCCGGCCCCGACCGGGAAAAGGTTTTGCCTTAATTCTGTGGCACTGGAATTTAAAGCTTTGGAATCCCTGCGCGATGTGCCACCCTCGGATGTCTAAAACAACGTGTCAGTGCCTTGTACAGGAGTTTTCAGCCATGCATAAGAAATTACGAAAAGCTCTGGTCTATGTGATACTCCTGGTGCTGGTATTGGTTGTGGCCGTCTGGTTTTCCATTGATGGCATTCTTCGCAGCCAAATTCAAAGCCGGGCAACGGAAGCTCTGGGAACACAAACCACTCTGGGGGCGGCAAAGCTGAGTATTTTTGGCGGCAGTCTGGCTCTGCGGGATCTGACGGTCAACAACCTCAAGGGTTATCCCGACGCCCATCTGCTGACCATGCGCTCCTGCAACGTACAAGTCAGCCTGCACAGCCTGTTGACAAATACCGTGGTGATCAAGCTTATCAACATCACGGGCTTGCATATATCCATGGATCAGAACGGCCTGTCCAATAATCTCATAGCCGAAATAAACCATTTGAATAATCAGCAGAGTTCCGCGGCAACGTCCACCCCCACCAAAGGCTCGGGCGGAAAAGCTCTGGCCATTACTCAGGTCGTGCTGCGGAACACCGTGGTGCGAATGGACGCCTCCCTTCTGCCGGGGCAAAAGGGTGTCCCAATTGTTATTACAATTCCTCGGATGGTGCTTAACCAACCGACCAACCCGCATGGCCGCCCATTGCGGCTGGCCGGCCTGATGGAGCAAATTTTGGTGCAGGTTGCCAAGAGTCTGGCGAATAATCCGATCATTCCATCTCCAGTTCGCGCCACGTTGGGCACAGCCACAGCCATCATCGGCTCAGGTGCCGGCACATTGATCCACGGTGCGGGCGCGGCGGTTACAGGCGCAGTAAATTCCCTTGGACATCTGTTTAGCCCCGGCAACAAAACCAGCAGCGGAGGCGCGAAGTGATTGCGGCAGCGATCGCTCAAATAACCGCAGCCGCCCGCGGCACGGACTGGCCGGACGTGCTGATTTTCGCCTTGACTTATTTTGGCCTGGCATTGGGCGATATTCCCTTTACCCGCCTGGATCGCTCCAGCATCGCTATTTTGGGCGCTGTGGCTGTATTGTTATTTCATCGCATGAGCCTGCATGAGGCGATGGGGGGTGTGGATTTTCCCACGTTGATTCTCCTGATCAGCCTGATGATCATTTCCGCGCAACTGCGCCTGGCGGGCTTTTATGACGCCGTGGTGCGGCGAATTGTCTCGGCGGCGCATAAACCATGGCGATTGCTGGCGGGGCTGATTGTATTTTCCGCCCTGCTTTCAGCGCTGTTTGCCAATGATGTGATCTGTCTGATCTTTACACCCGTGCTGTGCCTGGCGCTGCAACGTGCCCGACGGGACCCCATTCCCTATCTGATGGCTTTGGCGACCGCATCCAACATCGGCTCGGCGTGCACGCTGATCGGAAATCCGCAGAATATGCTTATTGGAGAATCCGCCCATCTTCATTTTGCCGCTTATTTTATAACTGTATTACCGTTGATTCTTTTTTGCCTGGTTCTGAATTTTTCCGCCATTGCCGTTATTTATCGTACCCAACTTTTTGCCGATGTTGAGCCGCCCGCCGCTTCTGAATCTACCCATGAACATCACCGTCCGCCGGTTCTGCGGCGGAATTTAATTATCAAGACGCTGGTGGTCATGGGAATACTCCTGGCCGTCATGTTGGCGGGATCTATGCTTGACATCAGCCGACCGGTGGCCGCCATGGCGGCGGCGGGCGTTATTCTGATATCACGCAAAACCCGTCCCGCGGATTTATTTGCTCTGGTAGATTGGAATCTGATTCTGCTTTTCATCGGTCTGTTTATCGTCATTGCCGATGTCCAGAGCCACCATCTTCTAGCGCCAGCGCTTCATGCACTGGCCCGCATGGGCATAGAATTAAAATCTCATTTGCCCTTGGCTGCGGTCACACTGGTATTGTCCAATATCGTCAGCAATGTGCCGGCAGTCTTACTCATTAAGCCGGCTATTCCCCTGGCGGCCACGCACACATGGTACCTGCTGGCAGTCGTCAGTACGCTGGCGGGAAATCTTACGCTTCTAGGTTCCATTGCCAATTTAATTGTCGCCCAGCAGGCCCAGCCATTTGCCGTAAATTTGAAATTCCGCGAATACCTGAAAGTCGGCGTCCCCCTGACGCTCTGTTG
This sequence comes from Planctomycetota bacterium, assembly GCA_021818565.1. Classification (GTDB taxonomy): domain Bacteria; phylum Planctomycetota; class Phycisphaerae; order WQYP01; family WQYP01; genus JAMDCX01. The sequence goes on along the minus strand of JAKATV010000054.1, from coordinate 2,394 downwards.
CGTAACTCTGGCTGTGTTCTATTTCAAAATAATCTAAACCCCATGAATACTAATGGATCACCGCATTCTTAATCGCCGCCCAGGTCAGGTTAAATCTGGCCAGATACTTTCGCAGTCGATCGGCATCATTGGCCACGTACGCCGATAGACTGTTTTATCAATTATGATACACTTTGGTTGGTTCAAGCGTACCGGCCTTAAAAGGATGTTATAAGCATGGCGGGACATTCTCATTGGAAATCTATCAAGCATAAAAAAGCGGTGGTCGATGCGCGGCGCGGCAAAGTTTGGAGCAAGCTGGCCCGGCTGATTATTATTGCCGCCAAGCGCGGCGGCAATCCGGATGACAACTTGGCCCTGCGCTACGCCATTGATAAAGCCCGCGCCGCCAATATGCCCAACGACACCATTGAAAAAGCGGTCAAACGCGGTACCGGTGAACTTGGGGCTGATAACTACGAACCGGTGCTTTATGAAGGCTATGCCACCGGTGGCGTGGCGATTCTGGTGGATGCTCTAACGGATAATCGTAATCGCACAGCCGGTGAAATCCGGGTGATTTTTGACCGCAACGGTGGGGCGGTAGGGGCGGCAAATTCTGTGGGCTGGATGTTTACCAGTCAGGGGGTGATCGCGGTGGAACGCCAGGTGATTGAAGAAGATAAACTTATCGAATTAGCTCTGGAAGCTGGTGCCCAGGATGTGCAGACCTCCGAAGAGGGATACACCATTTTAACCGCTATGGCAGATTTTGAAAAAGTCCGAAAATGTCTGGCGGGCTATAAAATCCCCATCGCCTCCGCGGATTTGTCCATGATCCCCAGCCAGACCATAAGCATCAGCGGGGAACAATCGCACAAAGTTCAGGCTCTTATCGACGCGTTGGAAGAAAATGATGACGTGCAAAATGTCTATACCAACGCCCTGTTTGAAGATTAAAAACCCACTATTATTGGAAGCGGCAATAATCATATTTTTATCGATGAAGAATCCGCGCGCATCAGCCGATAGAAATGGGTGTTCGCATCGGAGTTAAGAGGAACCGACGCGGAAGAAGTGCTGTTTTCCTCGGGTTGTCTGTGTTTGTGCAAGGGAACGTATTATGGTAACGAAATCAACAAATGCCAATGAAACGGATCGGCCCGCTTCGGCGGTTCCCCCGATTGTGCCGTTGTCGGACAATCGGCCCGCCCCGGCGGAAAAGCTGACGGTAACTTTCGGTGATTCGGTCGCTGCCGCCACGGCACCGGTGGTAAAGTCCCAGGTTCCACCTACGCCAATTCCCGGCGGATCGATATCGCAAGCGCCTGCCGCCATGCCCAAATGGGTTTCATGGAGCAGTGTCATTGCCGCGCAGGCGGCGTGCGTGTTGCTGCTGGCCGCAACATTCTTTATGCCTCATCAGGTCGGAGAAACCGGCTGGTGGACCGGGCTAAAAGCGGGATCGCTGGCTTCGGCTCTTCCGGGAGCGCTTAAATTTACCGAGATCGCCGGTGCCATTGCGGGGCTGATTTTAATTCCCCTGTTCCGTGGTGATGCCCGTGGGCGGTTCATGCTCAACATCAGCGCGAGTTTAACAATTCTGTTAATTCTAGCGATGCTCCAGCAGAACCTCATTGGTATTAACCTCGTGCTGCTCCCGATTGCCGGTCTGCTTTCTCTGGCGGCGCTTTCGGCGATATTGCAGGCGCGTACATTGGCACCGAAGTCTGAATCGCTAAGCACCTGGCAATTTATGTTTTCAATCGCGGCGATTGTGATGTGGGTGTTGCCGGCGCTGGAATCTGTAACCGATCCGGCCTTTGCCCAGATTTTTAATGCCATGGGCGGTTCATTACTCCGTGGCGTATTTGCGGCGGGGGCTATTTGTGCCTTGCTGGCGGGTGTAGTCGCAATATCAGAGTCGCAAGGTAAGTTCTCTCTGGTCATTAACCGCATTACTCGTGCGATGACTTTTGTCGCGTTCTTGATGATCAGCTCCGTAGGCTTTGCCGCCGCGTTGTCGATCTCTCATGTGATGGCCGGCCCGGGAATGACCAAAGGCTGGTTTGGCGTGGGCGTGATGTGGTTGTTCCTGTTGATCACCGCGTGCGTGATTCTGACTTGGGCGGGTCTGACCCATCAGTTCTCCCGCAAGGCGATCAGCGGTGAAGATCAACTGTCGTCAGACGCGCCTTCTGTGGCTGTGGCTGGTGCTCAGACTTAAGCCCACCTGCGAAAACTCAATAAAGTTCCCAAAGCCGGCCTGCTTCAGGCCGGCTTTTTTCGTCTGTAGGCTCGCCAGCGCTGCGGAGGTGGTCAAGCCAGAATCGTGGCGATTCGCTCCAGGCCAATATGCCGATATAATATGAGGCGATCGGGAAGGGCCGATGACACAGCCCCTCCGGGAAGATC
>JAKATV010000465.1 GCA_021818565.1 Planctomycetota bacterium | reverse complement strand
TGGACAGGGAAACTTTGGTTCGCTGGATGGCGACCCACCGGCCGCCATGCGGTACACCGAAGCCCGCATGGCCGAAGCGGCTGCGGAAATGATGGAGGATTTGAAGGAAGACACCGTTGATTTCATTCCCAATTATGATGAAGTCCGGATGGAGCCAACGGTTCTGCCCAGCAAATTTCCCAACTTGCTGGTAAACGGATCGCAGGGCATCGCGGTGGGCATGGCCACGAGCCTGCCGCCGCATAATTTGCGCGAGGTTTGTGATGGCATCATCAAAATGATTGATGAACCCACCAGCACGGTGCGCGATCTCATGAAAATCATTAAAGGCCCCGACTTCCCCACCGGTGGCGTGATCTGCGGGCGATCGGGAATTGTGGATGGTTACGAAACCGGCCGGGGCAAGGTAACCGTGCGGGGCAGAGTGCATACCGAACAGCTCAAAGGCGGCAAAGAACAGATTGTCATTACAGAAATTCCGTACCAAGTGTTGAAGAAAACCATTATTGAATCGATCGCGGAACGGGTAAAAGAAGAGCAGATCAAAGACATTTCCGATGTGCGTGATGAATCGGATCGGGAGCACGCGGTGCGCGTGGTGGTGGAACTGAAACGCGATGCGGACCCCAACGTGGTTATCAATCAGTTGTATCAGTACACGCCGCTGCAAAGCACCATTTCCATTATTAATATAGCGCTGGTGAATCGGCAACCGCGCACGCTAAGCATCCGCGATATGATTGAGCAGTTTATTCTACACCGTAAGGAAGTCATTCGCCGCCGGACCGCGTTTCGCCTGAAAAAAGCCCGGCAACGCGCCCATATTCTGGAAGGCTTGATTCTGGCGTTGGCGGATATTCACACGGAAGAAGTCAATGGTAAATCCACCGGCGGAAAAATTGAGGTCATGGGCATTATTGAGCTGTTGCGCAATCGCAAAATCAGCCCGGATGTCCCCACCGCCAAAGCCAACCTCATGCGTAAGCGCTTTACCATTGATGAAGCGCTGACCTGGAAGGCGGCCATTCCCAAAGCGTTCAAGAAACGCATTGATCAGGCCACAACGGAACTCGGCGGCATGTTACTGTCTTCCGCGCAGGCCGATGCGATTTTATCCATGCAACTCCAACGACTGGTGGGCTTGGAAATTGACAAGCTCACGGAAGAATACAACAAACTTGTGGGTGAAATTGAAGATTTTGAGCTGATTCTCAGCGATGAAAAACGCGTCTTGGATATTATCCGGGAAGACACCATTGAATTAAAGGAAAAGTTCGGCGATGACCGCCGCACGCAAATTACCAACGATGCCACGGATATTAACATCGAAGACCTCATTGCCGATGAGCAGGTGGTGGTCACCATCAGCCACGAGGGATATATCAAACGCATGCCGCTGGATACCTATCGCAAACAGGGCCGGGGCGGGCGCGGCGTGGTGGGTGCCGATTCCAAGGAAGGCGATTTTATTGAGCATCTTTTCATCGGTTCCACGCATGATTACCTGATGTTCTTTACCAACTTGGGCCGATGCTATTGGCATAAGGTTTATGACGTGCCGCAGATGAGTCGGCAAAGCAAAGGTCGATCTATTGCCAATCTGGTGGAAATGCAGGCGGATGAAAAACTCGCCGCGGTTCTGGTCGTGCGGGATTTCTCGGATGAAGCCAAGCACCTGGTGATGACCACCGCCAAAGGCATTATCAAAAAGACGCTCCTGAAGGCGTATGGCAATCCCATGAAGCGCGGAATTATCGCCATTGGTTTGGATAAAGGGGACAGCGTGATAGGCGTGGGTGTTACCAACGGCAAGGATCAGATAGTCCTGGCCACGCGCGGCGGCATGGCGGTGCGATTTGAGGAAACCGAAGTGCGCGACATGGGCCGGCAGGCCGGCGGCGTTAAAGGCGTGGAATTGGATAAAGACGACGCGGTCGTGGAAATGGTCATCGTGCCGCAGGGACTGGATCATGGCGACAATCAGGTCACATTGCTGACGGCGTGCGAGCACGGCTACGGCAAACGCACACGGGTGGAAGAATACCGCCTGACCCATCGCGGCGGCAAAGGCGTCATCAACATCCGCACCACGGATCGCAACGGCCCGGTGGTTTCCGTCAAGCCGGTAACGGATAATGATGAGCTGATGATGATCACCCGTAACGGCCAGGTGGTGCGCATCGGCGTAACCGGTGAACTGCGTGAAATGGGCCGGGCCACGCAAGGCGTCCGCCTGATCCGCCTGGACGAAGGCGATATCCTGGTCAACGTAGCCCGCGTCGCCCCCGAAGACAAAGACGACGAAACCCCGCTGCTGGACGGCGCGGGGAAGTGAGTTAAAAACAGCCGATTGGTTCCAAGGATTACGCCTCGCCGTATTCCCTGACACTTAAAGCGAGAGGAATAAATCGGGTGAGTTGACGCCATGATTCGGCGGCAGAGAATTTGTCTTACCGACGCACGTGGCGGCTCTCCGAACTGAACAAATTACTGTGGAACGTAAGAGTTCCACTGAAACTTTATCCGTTCGCGATGTTGCCGCAGAAACTGCGGCTCTGGATGAAACTCTTTCGGGGGTCGATATCTCGTGTGCTGCCTTAAGATGTCGGATAAGGTCCGGCTTGCGGTCGTTTTGATAAAGACTCGATTGTCATCTGCCAGAGTAAAATAGCCCTGTTCGAAAAGTGCGTCATGTATGAGGCACATCGTGATCACATTATGTAAGTTAGCTCGGCCTTCAATATCGTCCGCCCATCGTGCGATATGTGCCGCGCGAAGGAATCCCTGCTCCCGCACGTCGCAGAGCGCACAGCAGCCTTGATAGTTTTCCAACGTCAGCGCCCTGATCCGATCCTGGCCTTTACGGTGCCGTGCTAAAACAATAACGTCCTCCGGCAAAATGTCACCAATCCTCAGTTTGCCGTGCTTGATGGCGAAATCAAGGGCCTCATCCGGAAGGTCCTCGGTTTCAACCTGCAGGGGAGAGTCGAGGAGCAGATATTTCCCGTTACCAAAGAATTCAATGAGTTGTTCATCACGAAGCTCCTGCAAAACTCTACTGACGGTTTGATCGGGAGTATTGCCAAGGCTATCCGCCTCAATAATCATGGCGTTGAGCTCTTCCAGAAGGAAGCTTTGACGATCAACGCTTCGCGTTCCGTGACGCATACTGAACCGGTGCAGAGCACCAAGCACCACGTCTCGCCATTTCATTTCCAACATTCTCCGAGAATCCTCCGCCACCGTGGGTCCACTTCAACATCCACGGTGCTCTGGGCATATTATACCAATAAGGCGTTGGGGAGCCCGATAGCGGTGGTAAAATTACCGTCGATGGGCGGAAAAGTAAATGTGGATGGCGCGGATAGCTACCGTGGAACGGGATCAAAATAATTTGCTAGTTTACGCTGAAGCTCAAGGCGGAACCGTCGGCCAAGCTCGCGGCTTCGCCCTGCTTTCGCTAGAGGGCCGCGCGGAGTGGAATTACTGCGAGGCCCGTTCACATTCCGCCTGACGATGATCTACTGCGCTGATTCCATGGAATGAAGTAGCTCGCCTCACCAATTATTCTCTATGTCTGGTAATTTATGGCGAACATCCAGTCGCACATGAACCAGCGAGTTCATAACGGGTGTGGCCTTATTTTTTTGCATCAGTTGGAGCGGGTTCGCATGGCCCACAATTTTTTGGTGCTGATTGCTCTCACGCATCGCCAGCAGTGTAATCTTGGCAGCGGTGTGGTCGGCATCCCACTTCATACCGGAGCGTTTCAGAAGTAGGGCCAGCGTCCTACCCATCACGTCAGTCGGCCCTGATCCGATATCCCATCCTTTGGCCAGGGCGGCGCGGTAATCCTGCATCTAAAGGCGTATAAGCGCAAAGTCCTTCACAATGCGTAGTTGTTCCTTTTTCTTCGGGCTGCGCAGGCTTCGGGCCACTTCGTCAATCGCCTTGAACAACGGATGTAACCCCACTTTTTTGAGCCTTGTCAAGCGCGACTGGACCCAGAGTCGGGCCTCCGGCGCATTCCCAAAGCAATACTGACCGGCCGCGTGCAGGTGCTCGCTGAGATGAAAGATGTCCAACAGCATCGCCACCAACCCCGCCAGACTTATGCATAATACATTGAGTACCTCAAAGGAGCGTGTTGCTTGCCGCAGTACCTTGCGGTTAAGATAAATCCGGCTCACAGGCACTGCGGGTGGGTCGTCGAGGGTTTCCCGAATGCCCAACATCCACAAAGCCGCCCTTCTAAATTCTGTGCAAGAAAAGGCCGGTGATTTGCACAAGTTGCCAGGGAGCAATTCTCTCTTCATCGTCGGGGACGACCTGGCGCGATTGTATTTACGCTATTCGAAAGTGCATCCCGATGGCCGAACTTTCTTCGGCCTTCGCGATGTTGATCTCCGGGAACTTGCCGGGCACAATTCGTATATCTGTTTCTTCATGGACGACGGTTCGGCACCATTGTTTGTCCCCTACGCGGATTTTGAAGAATTATTTCACCAAGCCGAACCCGCCAACGACGGCCAGTACAAAGTGCAGCTTATTTCCGCACATGGGACACGGGAACTTTATCTGCCCAAGATGGGGAGATTCAATCTTGATGGATTCGCCGGGCTTGAGACGCTGATCAACAGCGTTGATTCCAATCGCGTACGTAATCTCCCGGAGTTGTCCCATTCACAAGTGCAGACCTTGCTGGCGGGGATCGGCAAGGCGAAAGGATTTGACATTTTCATCCCCAGGCCGGACGTGGAGAAGCTGGACTGGTCGCTGACGCCGTCGTTTGGCCTCCGCGGAGAAATTCCAAACGGATTCGGCGGAATTTCTTTCATTCTCTCGGAGATTGATGTTCTGTGGATCGCCGCTGGTGGTAATACGATTGAAGGGTTATTCGAGGTGGAGCACTCAACTTCTATTTACTCCGGCCTGCTCCGCTTCAACGATGTATTATTGACCGATCCAAGCGCGACACGTTTTTACATTGTGTCGAATGAAAAAAGACGAGACCGCTTCTCACGGCAAGCCTATCGGCCGACCTTCCGCCAGAGCGGGTTATCTGAACGCGCCAGTTTTCTTGAATATGCCAATGTGTTTGATTGGCATCAACGCCTACTGAAAGGAAAAAACCATGAAGAAGCAGAAGAATAATCAGGAACTTTTTATTGTCGTCAATGTCTGGCGAGGTTCCGCCGTCGGTGCCGAAATATTCCGCAGCAAAGCTACCGCAATCCGACGATTCAACAAGCTTATAGAAGGCAATGACCTCCGGGAGAACGATGTGCAGATTTTTACGACGGTGCTGAAGCCTGGACAGCCCTGCCGCAGCAAACAGATTGTCATGGATGTGCGGCAGTCCTATTAGAAAAATATGGCACCGTCAACGCCTCAAGCCCCGATCTGCTTTGCCGCGCCATTGATCGTTGTCGGTGTCGCGGAACCGGAAAACGGCCGTCTACTTGGGTTCCGTGACCGATTCTGCCAAGCCTCCGGGGGCCAAATCCCCAACTTCTTAGCGCAGTTGCGCCTTATCCCCCTCACTGCAACCCTAAAGCCCTCCCGGCGAACAGTTCAGACCTGCTGAACAATGTTCTTTGACAAGTGAATATATCCCGCATCAATGGCGCAGGCAAAGGCCTGGTCGAAGCTACGGTGATCGCTCTATCCCCAAACAAAAC
>JAKATV010000517.1 GCA_021818565.1 Planctomycetota bacterium | reverse complement strand
GCGACTGATAAGTAACATTCCCAAGCCGCCGAGAGCAAAAAGCCCCACTGCGGCTGGTTCGGGAACCGGCGTCATGGCAACATCAGTGACATCAACGGTGTTGCTGCTGCCAGATGGATCATTGTTTAAAAACTCGACGTTCGTAGATGCCGATGGTGCGGTAAAGTCCATCGTAAAACCCGTCCACTTAGAATCAGTAATGGACGGAGTTTGTGAAGTAATCGTGGTGCCTCCGATTGCATCGGTAAGAAGCACCTCCATATTGTCTTGTTGTCCCGCTGGTGCCGCTCCATAGTAATTGAGCACGTAACTCTGTCCCGGAATCGTAGCCACAATTTGGCTAATTGAACTACCGGAGCCTTGCGCAAACGCGAAATCAGGTATGCCGCCGTTGATGGTGGTATCGGGTGACGGCCCGAACGGCAGATAACCAGGCCCGTAAAATCCGGTGTCCGGCCCGTTCACGCCGAAAGTTACATGCCCATTCCATCCTGTGGGACCACTTGGATTAGGTGATGTCGAGTATCCCGGGTACGAAGTATACGCAGCGGCATTTTCGGAAAAATTTCCGTTAATAATCTCGTTGGCCGAAGCGGTACCAGCTATTGCCACCAATCCTGCCAGTGCCGCAGCCGTCAAGGACCACACACGAGAATGTGATAAACCGCTGGCGAACGTCTTGAATTGCTTCTGCTCCATCTTAGAGCGACGCGAACTGCCCGCTGACCGAATGGGCTGTGGCCTGCCGCAACAATCTGCGGCGGATGTAACGACACTTGCTTTGCTACTCATAGGTAGCCTCCTAAAAAAGAATTGCCTTGCTCTTGCGCTCCGCGCCAACCACACGGTTGGCAAATTCCGGAGTTGGGAGAACAGACATCCGTAAAGAAACCTAAGTGGGGTCGCCATGCCCAAATTTGCAATAGCACGTGACGCATGCCCTGCACAACGGCAATTTACGTCACGTTCATGCGGATTTTCATCAAAACCGCGTTCGGGTTTGGAATTTTCCGCATGCCCTTGAATCCCATAACTGTTTCCCGGACCTATCAAGTTCCCGAAAAAAATCGTAGCCATCGGACATCCTTCGCGTTTTTCCATGCTGAATTTCCGGGTTGCCGCGAACAGCCGCGACCGGAACTTTATTTGATCTTTCATATTATATCAAATAAAAAGTGGCTGTCAAGTCCTTTCCGTAATTTTTTTATTTTTTTTTACTTCTTGGTCCGACTGCCGCGCTGGACTATAAAATTGAACACTATTTCTCGCTTTCATGGATATTGTTTTTGGATTGCAATACACGCACTGCGAACCCTTTGAGGATAAATGTGTGCGGCGTGCCGGCCCGCACCGTAATGGCTTGCCGAATATTTGAATGCTTGCGTACCGGTTCAAGGCGGTAGATGCTCTGTGCTCCAGCCGGAAGCTGGAATACTTTTCCAATATCTAAAGCAATTCGAAGCGTCTTGGCGGTGGGGTTGCGCAGCACCAGTATGCCTTTATTGGCGTGCCAGGAGGCCCATCCGTAAATTTGTCCCTTGGCGGGATTCCCGCCGATCCAATGGGTGTCGCTTAAAATCTGCGCGTTCCGATTGGCCCATTTCGCGGCGCGAGCCAGCACATCCCAGTCATACGTGTTCAGCAGCGATGGCGTAATGTAAAGTTCCTGCAACTGTGTGCCGGTTCCAAAGAATGACCATACTTGATCAGCAAAATCACGGTTGCTTTGCCGGTCCAGCCGCGGGCTGTATCTCCCATAAATAATGCCGTGCAGCATTAAAGAATTTAAGGGATATAAAGGTCCCGCCCGCACGATGTTCTGGTAGGTCTGGGCGTCACGATAGGTGATCCATTGCTGACATAACGAGCCGGCACCTTCGTAGGAGTGATCCATGCCGCCGCGCCAGATTGAATCGGCGTATAAAAGCCAGAAAGGCGAAGCCCAGGTGCCGGTGGTTTGGCTGATATACAAGTTAGGTTCAGCTTTGCGCAGGTCGCGATCCAACCGCAACATTGCTTCACCTTCACGCATCAGGACAGGATTACCGTCACCGGCCGCAACGCCATCAAATTTGAAAATGTTGACTTGATATTTCCGGATCATCTGCAGGCAAATATCACTGAAACGGCGGTAATATTTCGGCCCCGCCAGATCGAAGCCGTAACGGTTTATTTCAAAGCCTTGTTGCTTTCCATACTTCAACCGCTGTTGTCTGGGAATACCATACCCTCCCCAGGGAGAAAGCCAAACCCCCACTCCGGCATGATAATGGGCCGCCGCTTTATCCAGAGGGGTAAAGCCGTCGGGAAAACCACTGTTAAATTCCCAGAGTGTCTTGTTGTTGTCCCATCCATCATCAAAGAGGAATGAAGCAAGATGTACCCCGCGCTTGACAACCAATTGTTTTCCAACGGCGTTGATGGCATGAATACATTCTCCCTGGTTATATTTTCCTCCCATGTGCCCGATGTCGTACCATGAGTTGAAGTGGAGAAACGGACGATATGGATGACAGCGTTCCATATTCAAATAGGCCATAAAGCCACGGCGCAGTTGATCTCGCGGCACAACACCAATGACGCAACTGCCAACGAAAGATTTACCGGGTGTTAAAATGGCGTAAGGCCCGAGGGAACACTTTACCACCGATCCATGGCCGACGGAATTATCGGCCATCGGATTTTCATAGCCCATGAAAAAATTTCCGACGACAATCGGAGAACCCTCCACCGTTCCAACTTCTCTGGCACCAGGAATCGCCTGATGAAGAAGCGTTAATCGCTGGATGATTATTTTCCCACCATTGGAAGATAGTAGAATACGCGCGCGCAGGTAACAGGCTTTTTGACGAAGGCGCACGGAAACCCGGGCTGCAAGCTGCGCTGCGTGATCTGTAAGATTGGCGACAAACTCCCGGCCCGCAAAATGCTCCGCGAGCTTGGGCGCGTTGCTATGGATTGCAAGCGGCTTTATCACTGGCGGCTGGGAAAAAGTAAAGTCAGAGGATGTAACCGTCTGGCCACTACCCAGGGTAATGCGAAAATACGGGGCCGTCAGCGTGAGACGTCCGCGACTGATATGATCGGAAATAGTTATTCTCTTGAGTGTTTCACCGATAAGCTGACCGCGCCATGAAATGTTGTTATTACCAAGCGTAAACAGGCCTGATTTTCCTGACGCCGGTAGCGCCGCCGGCGATGCCGCAGCCAGCGGTGCCCCGGCAAATACCGCCGCGATAAGAGCACGGAAGCCGGCTCGAACAATAACCTGTACTCGTGTTTGCCAAAACTGTGCCATAGATAAACTCCTTTTAGCGGTTTGGGGGTTGAACACAACCCTTTCAATGTCCCAAAAATAGTTATGGCGCATGCCCGGTTGTGTCAGTTGTATTGATATCTAATCTGGATGGGGCGCTGGAGCGGCCCGATGGATCAACGGCAACACCGCGCAATACCAGCGGTTTGCCGGATATTATTGGCAGAGCAATCGCGCCGGTGTATGAGGTTGAATGAGAATTAGGAAGCAGGCCGTTGCGAGTGTAGTAAATCTTTGCGCCGGGTACCGGATCGGTGATCCGCACTAAACCGGTGGGCGAAGCCGTATGAATTTCCATCGCGTTATGGCTGGGATCGCGGGTGGCGGTGAATGAACTGCCGTTAGCGGTGAAATGGAACGACGGCGGCGGAATGCGGAAATTATAGTGGTTGGCCCGTAACCAGAGATACTGCCGTGCGGTGCGTTTAACAAAATTGGAGTAACGCTGTTCTTTTAACGGCGTCCAACTGATTTCCGCCAGGGCCATTTCCCTTGGCAAGAGTTGGTAAAACAAATGGTGTGCAGTGGGAATAGCCTCGGTCCAGAGGCAGGCCTCCGCGCCAAGAAGCCGTTGCCGCAATGTCTTTGGCAGCAAAGAGGAGGGATTAAAATTGTAGGTTTCCCGTAGGGTATCAATTCCACCCACGGGATGGGGTTCATACTTGAGGTCCCCCTGAGAATGATTGAAGTACAGTCTTCTACTCCAGGCGACAATCACATCATGCCCCAGGCGGGCATCCTTAAGAACAATATTCGAACTGTTCCAGCTCCAGCATTCGATCACCGCGCCCTTCGGCAGATACTGGGCGGGTACATCATTCCAAACCACGGCCCGTCGCCCTTTGGAGGCCAAAAAACGGGCTAATCTGCGGGCAAAATAATCATGGACTTGGTCCAACGTCCAGTGTCGCTGCCGCATGAGTTGTTCCGCCGCCGGATCATGCAGCCACGCCTGTAAATTTACTTCATCGCCTCCAAGATGGATGAATTGACCCGGAAAAAGAGAAACCAAATCGCCAAAGACGATTTTGAGAAAATGAAACGTCCGTGGACTGGGGCTTAAAGGGGTATTAATCGGCGGCATGGTTTTAGCGTCCGCCAGCCATAAATAAGATGCAATGGCCGCTCTTCCATGACCGGGAATGTCTATTTCAGGGACAACAGTTACACCGCGTCGGCGCGCATAATTCACAACCGACTCGATCTGGGCGTCGGTATAAAAGCCTCCGTAGCGCGGGCCATCGGGGGCGGCGGGCGGACTGCAGAAAGGCGTGGCATTCGGCCGCCAGGCACCGATGGTGGTTAACCGGGGATATTGCGGTATTTCAATACGCCATCCCTGATCATCGGTTAGATGCCAGTGAAAGATATTCAGCTTGTAATGTGCCGCCACGCGAATAAATTTTTCCACCACAGGCACCGGAAAAAAATGACGTACGCAATCCAGCATGACGCTGCGCCAGCGATAGCGCGGCCAATCGGTAATGGCGACATCATGGATGGCGTTATCGGTTGGTTGGGCGGGATTAAATAACTGTTCAAAAGTTTGCAGGGCGTAAAACAGGCCATGGCCGGTATTGGCGGAAAGTGCCGCCCCGTGACGGGTGACCTCAAGCCGGTAGCCCTCGTGGCCAAGTTGTGGATCGGCAGCCGCAGTGGAAAGTGTAATCTGCGCCGGGCCGGTAGAAGCGATTTTTGCGGCAATGCCGCGCCTTTTCAGAAAGCGTAGCAAAAAGTGGGCAACATGACGTTGCGCGGGATTGACAGCGACGATGCGAACCGAAGCCGGAACTTGCCATTTGGGCTTGTAGGCGGCGACCTGCCGGGGCAGCGGTATAAGGCCCAGTTTGGTAACAGAAAAATTGCCATTTGATGCCGCCGCTCGGGTGATTCCTCCGGTCAGCGTCATAGCCAGCAGTACACCGAAGGCACCAAGGGCTAACGTGTGCGGATTAACCGCTTTCTCCAATATATTCCGCTTATACGTCATGCACGCAAGTTTGAAACGTTGTTCGCATTGGAACTTAATACGAGATACCGTCTGGTGCCCATGGCGCGCCACGCATAAAAACGCAGCCGCCGGCCGGTATTTTGAGCGATCCCTTTGACATGTACGGATTATGATCATGACTTTTTTTCCTTTGCCACACCAGCCCGGATGGAAGTATCAGGGGTGGCTCTTTAGCTGAATAATTAATTTTGCGGGAGCACTGGATTGTCCGGATGAATCTATCGCCACACAACGAACCACCATCGGCTTGCCGGGCGCACACTTTACCGCAATAGGCCCGGCGTACCGGATGCAGTGGACATTGGGCATGGATCCATTGAGGGTGTAATAAATGACCGTGCCGGGAACCGCATCGGTGATACGAACCAGACCCGT
>JAKATV010000050.1 GCA_021818565.1 Planctomycetota bacterium | reverse complement strand
ACCATGATTGTCAATGATGGCGGTTGCGCCATGAACATCGGCGGTGCCTGCCACCGCATGGGGGCCTCATTCCGGGTGCAGCATATTGCGCAGATCATCGCTGCCGCCATTGAGCATACCGCGGGGACGAAAGCTTCATGAATAGCGTAAAGGAATCAACATCGCCGAAGCGCGGCTTGTCGTTGCCGGTGTTTCATCCGGATTTTATGGCCGAGGCCCACGTGGCTTCCGCCGATGCGGCTCTTCATGCGGCACTGGATAATTCCGTAACCAAAAAAGATTATGGCAGGCGAAGCAGCCTGGCGGAGTTGCCCGATGCGGATGGCCTGCGGCAACTGGCCGGGGATATAAAACGCCATACTCTCGATCATCTTGATTATTATCTGGAGCTTCTGGAACGCAATGTTATTAAGCACGGTGGGGCGGTCTATTTTGCCGCCACACACGAAGAGGCTAACGGTCTGATTGTAGACATCGCCCGGCGCACCGGCAGCAAGCTGGTGGTAAAAAGTAAAAGCATGGTCAGTGAAGAAACAGAGCTCAATGACGCCCTGATTGCGGCGGGTATTGAACCGCTGGAAACGGATCTCGGCGAGTTCATCTTGCAGGTGGATAACGATCATCCGACGCATATTGTCATGCCGGTGATTCACAAAAATGCCGCGGAAATCGGAAAGATATTTGCCCGCTATTTCAAAACCCCTTTTACGGATAATCCGCAGGAACTGGCGGAAATGGCCCGCGTGTATCTGCGGAATCGCTTTAATCAGGCGGATATGGGAATCAGCGGTGTGAATTTTGCGGTGGCTGAAACCGGGTCCATTGTATTATGCACCAATGAAGGTAATGGACGCATGTGTACCAGCCGCCCGCGGGTTCACGTGGCGCTGATGGGCATGGAAAAGGTTATTCCCGCCTTGGATGATCTGCCGGTGTTTCTAAAACTTCTGGCCCGGTCCGCATCCGGGCAGGCCTTAACGCAGTACACCAATATCATTACGGGTTGTCGGCGGCCCGGCGAGCATGACGGCCCGGAAGAGCTTCATTTAGTTATTATGGATAACGGGCGGTCCAGGATTTTGGCCGGTGAATATCGTGACACGTTGTGCTGCATCCGCTGCGGCGCATGTCTTAATGCGTGCCCGATTTATCGCAAGGTGGGGGGGCGGACGTATGGCAGCGTGTATCCGGGGCCGATTGGGGCATTATTAACACCCTTATTTAACGGGCTGGAAAATCACAAGCATTTGCCGCACGCATCGAGTTTATGCGGGGCGTGTTTTGAGGCCTGCCCGGTAAAAATCAATATCCCGGAGTTTCTCATCAAACTGAAAAGAGATGAGGTGCGGCAGGGTATTACCACGCGTCCGGAACGCACAGTCTTTAAGTTATGGGCTTGGGGTCTGCGGCACGCGTGGAGCTACCGCTTGGGGCAGGTTTTCCAACGGGTGGTGCTGCGCAGCATTGGAAGTAAAGACGGCTGGATAAAAAAACTGCCCGGCCCGGCCGCAGGTTGGACTGCCCAGAGAGATTTTCCCATGCCGGCGAAGCATGATTTTCGCTACCTCTATAAGCAGTATCGCGCGGACGTGAAACGCGGAAAATAGCATGGCCTGGCGCGGCTTCGGAAGGTGATAATAATTATGACACTTGATTCCCTGCATAGTTCAAATGGCAATGAAGCTAAGCGCCTGGAGTTTTTAGCTTCTGTGCGCCATGCTCTGGGCCATAGCGCGGCAGGTCCCGCGCCGGCCCCTGTCGCCCGGCCGGAAATACGGGAAAAATTACTGCGGCAGGTTGACGCCAATGATCCGCGCCGCGTGGAGCGATGGATGCAGCAAGCCCGCGCTAACGGCATGGCGGTTACGCGCACCAATTCTGAGGGAATAATTCCTGCCATTGATGAGCTTTTAGCGAATCGAAATATCAAGTCGATCATGCTGAATATGGCGGATTTACCGGAAGATTTGATCGCCGGCCATTTACAGGCCAAGGGGTATCGCATTGATCTCTGGACGGATCCGAATTGTGAAAATCGGGTATTTCAATGCGAGGCGGGCATTACGGATTGCCGCTACGGCTTGGCGGATACCGGCGCGTTGATGGTCTGGAGTGATCCCGGTTTTGGCCGCTCCACAACGCTGACGATTCCCCTGCATATTGTGCTTCTTCCGGCGGTACGGATTGTCGCTGATATGATTGACGCGCTGCCGCATGTGCTGCGCGATACCGGGGGGCGCATGGCTTCCAATGTGGTGATCATCAACGGCCCAAGTAAAACCGCGGATATTGAAATGAATCTGGTAACCGGCGTGCATGGTCCCAAGGATCTGTGCGTGATTGTTATTGATTAATGTTGCCGCCGGGGCTTAAATATCGTCGGGGCATTTCGCAGAGCACAAAATACAGAGCACAAGAGTTGACGCCCAGGCGGCGGGGGCTGTAAGCTGCTTGATAAGTCGTGTCCTTGATATTTTATGTTGCTATCACAAGAAGTGTTTTATGCGCGATACTGTTTTGACGGTTCGGAGGGCAATGGCGCGGCTGCGGGCGGTTAACCACATAGGCCTGATGGCGTTGTTGTCAGGCCTTTTTATGGTTTTGGCATTGCCCGCGACGCGTGCGGCGGCGGCAAGCGTACCTGCGCGCGGGGCGGTTCCCAGGGTTTGGAATGCCAAGCTGTATCACGCCATTCTGCGAAAGATTCACGCACCCACATTTCCTCATCGGTATTTCAATGTCATGAAGTATGGTGCCAAGGCGGACGGAAAAACAGATTGTGAATTGGCCTTTAACCATGCCATTCACGCCTGCCATGCCGCCGGCGGTGGAACCGTGGTGGTGCCGAAGGGCACGTATGTTTGCAACGGTCCAATTACGCTGTTATCGAATGTCAATTTCCATCTCAACGGCGGATCGCAGATTAACTTTGGGTACAATCCCGGCGATTATCTTACCGGCAAAGGGTCTTTAAAAGGATGCGTGCTGGTGCGCTATGAAGGGGTATGGTGCTACAATTATTCGCCGCTTATTTACGCATTCCGGCAAACCAATGTGGCGGTAACCGGCCTGGGTACCTTTAACGCGCAGCGCAACAATCCCGATTCCACCTGGATTCACTGGTATGATTCCCAACAGAAACTCAAATGGAAAGACCGGTTGATTAACTGGGCGTATTCCGACCAACTCACAGCCATGCGCAAACGAATTTTCGGAACCGGATGGCATTTGATGCCCGAGTTCTGTGACTTTGAACGGTGTCACAATATTCTCGTGCGCGATGTAACGTTCACCAACACGCCGTTCTGGACCATTCACCCCTGCTTTTCCACCAATGTCATTATTGAGGGTGTGACGGTTTATAATCATGTCAAAAATATGGATGACGGAATTGATGTGGATTCCTGCGATGACACACTGATTCAAAATTGCTCGATCCGCAATGATGATGACAACATTGTTATCAAATCCGGCAGGAACGCCGATGCCTGGAGTGTCAATGGCGGCAGGCCGTCGGAAAATATTATTATCCGGCATAACTGGCTGTCGCATGATATTGGCTTTGGCAGTGAAATGTCCGGCGGAATAAAAAATGTTTTTGAACTGGATAATGAATTTGGTGCTTCCGCCAATATTATTTATATGAAATGGGGCGGCGAACGCGGCGGCTATATTAAGCACATTTATATACGTGGAATTACCGCCGACTCTGTGCGCTGTCTGACCCAGCCCGCCATCGCCTGGGCCGGCGGATATTCGCTGCCCGATGCCGGTTTTGTGCCCAAAATCTCCGATTGGGCGATCAGTGATGTGCATATTAATCGCATTGAATCCGCCGGGGCGGCGGCTATCGCTCTGGTAAATCTGGATCCATCTCCTATTGAACATGTGGTATTACGCAATATCACGATCGGCTCTGTCGGTGCCAAATCACCGTTCGTTTGGCTGAAAAACGCCGGGCAAATCCATTTTGAGCATGTAGTCATTGCGGGGCAGACTATTCAACAACTTCACGTTGTCGCGACATGCCGTGGTCAGGCGGTCATGCTTACCTGGAAGCCGTATCCGAAGGCCGTGCGGTATGTTATTTATCTGGGCAGAAAAAAGATCATTAAGATCCAGGGCGGCAAGACCGATCATGCTGAACTGCAATGGTCCGACAGCAAATATTCGGGCGGTTACATCGGTTTAGGTGCCGTGTTGACCAACGGTGCGGTCGTCATGCGGCAAGATGTGAAGTGGCCGGTAGCCCAATTGCCCGATATGAAGCACTTGTCGGTTTTGCTGACGCAGGCCCAGACCATCTTAAAACAGGTGGTCAAGCCGGAGCCGGTGGTACCCATGCACTACACGCCCCGGCAGCGTGCCATATCCCATTTGTATTACTGCGTGCATTGCGCCAAACTGGTGCTGGGAAATTCCACAGCCACGCCGGCCAACGTCCGCGTGGTCGATAAAATGTTATCCGATGCCATGCGGGCGTTACGCAAATAGCCTGGTATCCGCGGGTGCGCGCAGGCCCTTACTCGGACAGGCTCCTAGATAATTCCGGTTTACAGGTGTACCGGTTCCCGCTTATGGCGCAACTTACCGGCCAGAACGGCTTCTACCGCCGCCGCCACGCCCGCCTGGCTTTGGGATCGCGTGACGTGTTTGGCGGCGCGTTGAATTTCCGGGGTGGCATTTCCCATGGCAAAGCTTAAGGTGGCATGACGCAGCATCGGTAGATCGTTGACATCATCCCCGATGGGCACGGCAAGGCTGCTGTCGATATTCAGCAGGGCACACAGCCGCTGGATGCCGGTCCATTTATCGACCTGTTGCGCAAAGACCTCAATGACGTGGCATTCAAAGGCCGGAGCGCGTAACGCCAAAAAATTAATTCGCGATCCGAATCGCCGTGTGAGCTGCGCGATAATGTCCGCACTGTGCGGCAAATCCACAACAATGCCCAGCCGCAATACATACGAAAGTGTAGGGTCATCCGGATGATCCACAATATTCACCGCCATTTTATTGCGTAAAAACCATTCCTCCGATGCGGCATGAATCGGGCCGTGCTGTGTCATAATATAGCGCGGTCCGGGATTTTCCGGAGCATCTACCAGCAGCAGCACCGCATGGCCCAGTTCACCGAAAAATGTGATAAGTTCCCTTACGATATCCGGGTCGATGGCTTGACGGTGCAATGTTGCGCCGGATGCCAGATCACAGATGGCGGCCCCGGTAATAAATACCCCCGGGCCGGAGAGATTCAATGGCTTAATGATATCGAGCGCTTCGCCAATGCTGCGGCCCGTGCAGATGCTCACGGCAACACCGGCTTGACGAGCCTTGGCCAGAGCATCAATATCCGCGGTGTTAAGCTTGTGGTCGCGGCTGATCAGTGTGCCGTCCAGATCGCATACAATCAGTTGATGACCGGAGTTTAAACCGGCCTTTTTGTCAACGCTATTGGTAGATGGTGAAAGTCTTGTCATGTTGGCAAGTGTAGGCCATCGGGTGCCTTGGAGTCAAAATCCATGATTAAGTTTTAGTTAGCAAACCACGTCGGTTCGCAAAAAATGCCCGAAAAGGAACACCTATGCTATAATTTTTTCCCGGTTAAGCTTTGAAAGGCGTATTCATGGGTGTGCGTATTTTAGATGTCGGGCAATGTGGATTTGATCACGCCGCCATCACCGGTTTTCTTCAGCATATAGTCTCAG
>JAKATV010000166.1 GCA_021818565.1 Planctomycetota bacterium | reverse complement strand
GAGCTGCCCGAAAAACCGGGACAGTTGTCGTTAGTTCCATGCGGCAGCGTGGAGTTAAACGCGGAACACATTTGCATGACATGGCGAAGTTTCCCCCGTCACGTTTGGTACAATGCGTGCCGCATGAAAGTGCGGCCTCTTTCCCAAACCACATGCCGCATTCAACCGCGACGCTTCCGCGTCGGGCTAAGGCTTTTTGGACAGGTCAATGATGAAAATTCCCGAAGACCGGAATGCCGATGAAGTGAATTATGATCCATGCCAGGACTGCCGCAAAGGAAAAGAGTTCCACCATCGCCAGCACCCGGCATAACAAATTGGTCCACAATGCGACAAACGAATCGTCGGCATGTAACTCCGCATAGCGATTAAATCCGTAAATGCCCATTCCGCCGCTCAATGTCGCAATCCCTGCCAACACCAGGGCAGCCCCATTCATGGCGGCCCCATGCATGGGGTTTCCCGGCGGAAACAGAAATAGCGCCGCGCCGATGAGAAAACTTAAGCACGATATTCCAGCGGCGAAAGACGAAAAACGGCCCCATGTCCTGGCGGACCATTTACCCTCAATTTCCCGCGCTGGAATTGTTTCAGACATCGCGAATTCTCCGCCAGGAGTTTGTCCAAGTGATGGCCGGACACATTTCCCGGAAAGACGCTTTGGTCACTTCAGGCGTATCCGCCGCCGCCTTTGGAACTGTATTTTTTCCGGCGTTCCGCCGCCACTTTGGCTTCATAGCCGCTGCGGCGGTGTGCCTCCAACGGATCGGCGGGCAAATGACGCGCTTTGCGCCAATCGGCAAGCAGCGGGCGAACATCGGTGAAAAACGCCTCGCGTAAAATATTTTCGCTTTGTACCAGATCTTCGCGGGCCTGGGATGCCGCCAGTGCCTTGCGATCCACCAGGCACGCTTTCATATAAAGCTGTTGAGCTATATC
Source organism: Planctomycetota bacterium (assembly GCA_021818565.1). Classification (GTDB taxonomy): domain Bacteria; phylum Planctomycetota; class Phycisphaerae; order WQYP01; family WQYP01; genus JAMDCX01. The sequence goes on along the minus strand of JAKATV010000166.1, from coordinate 4,784 downwards.
CACGGTTTGAATCATCGCTTCGATCTTGGGTTTAAGGTTGTGGCTCTGATCCACCATATACGCAATCGGCGGCAGCTCACCGGTTCGGAAGCGATGGTTCTCGATTTCATGGAATATCCGAAAAATCTGATACGGATCAATGGATCCCATGGTCAAATCATCATCGGCATATTTGCGATCATTAAAATGAAAGCCGCCCAGCAGATTTTCATCCAGCAGCCATGCCACAATCTGTTCAATGTTGGTGGATTGATAATGGTGGCCGGTATCAACCAGCACCTTGGCCCGCGGGCCGGCGGCTCGGGCAAAATGGGCCGCCATTCCCCAGTCTGCAATATCCGTGGCATAAAATGCCGGCTCAAAGGGTTTGTATTCCACCAGCATGGTCATGTCATGAGGCATCTGCCCGTGAAGTTGCTTGAGCACCTCAGACGCCCAATGTTTTCGCGCAATAATATCCGATTGACCCGGATAATTAATGCCGTCGGCAAACCAGAGCGACAGATATTTACTTCCCACGGCCCGACCAATTTTCACGGAATCATGCAGATGCTCAGCGGCCGCGGCTCGGATGGACTCCGAGCGATTGGTAATACTCCCCCATTTGTATTCCTGATTTTGAAAGACGTTGGGATTGATAGATCCAATGGCCACACCGTGCCGTGCCGCCAGAGCGGCCACTTCGCCGGGATCCTGATTTTTTTTAAAATCCCACAGCACATGCACCGCCACCGTCGGACATGAACCCATTAACTGGTGCACATGCCCGGCATCGGCAAGTTTTTCGTCGATATCCCCGGCGGCGGCATCCTGAAAAAACTTTCCAAACCGCGTACCGGTATCGGCAAAGCCCCATGATGGTAATTCAATTTTGAACGTATCCAACAAAGGATAAACAATATCAGATCTGTCCGTCACTTTTATCACCGCTTCCTGAACCGCTGCCTCTAATCTCCGGTCCCATCCACCCGGGACAAATCAGCGCATCATCATGGATGTTCACTGCCCCGCGGGCGGTTGGGAGAACATCGTAGCCGCGGTCACTTTAATAACGTGCACCACGACCCCTGTATTGCTGACCACTTCGCCCTTAACGCCGATATACGACCCCAGTAATTTGGAGATGTCAATTTTTGACGAAGGATCCAGATACGCCACAACGCGGCCGGTGGTGGGGTCCACCAGCGCGTATTTTTTCAGAACGGTGCTGGTCTTGAGAATGCCGTACGCAATATAAGGCGCTTTGGCCTCCGCTTGGGCAAGCTCCTTCTGCGACTGTTCCCATTGCTGCTGATACGGAGCCAATACCGCGGTTAAAGGCTTTTGTTTCTGCGAAGCAGCCACAATTTCCTGAATGGCAATCTGCTTTTTGAGAAGTTTAATCCGCGCGTTGCTGCCATCAATGACGGAGTTCGGCAAATGCGGCTTTTTCATGAGATTCTCAAACCCCGTCAGCAGCGGCTGCAATTGGCGCTGCATAATGGGCTTGTTAAATTGCGCCTGCATCTGACGGGTCAAATGGCTATATGTGCTGAAAGCATCGGCACTGAATTTGACGGGTGCCGGCAGTCCCCCGGGCATGGTAACCGCGTTGGCCGGTGTCGCCGGAGATGTCGCGGCGGGCGTATTATTCACTGCAGCCGGCATGGTGGGTGAAACTGGAGCCGGCACAACCCGGCTGGACGTGCCGGAATTTGCGGCAATCGGCGGAACCGGAGCCGACAAACCTCCACCCGCGGTATTGACTGACGCCGTGGTGGCAGGAACGCCGGCACCCGTGCCTGGCGTAGCGGTAGAGGCAATGGCCGCCGGGGTCGAACCAGTCGGCAAGCCCGCCCCTTTGAAACCTGCCGGCATGGTAAGTTGGGGCGTCACATACGTACTGCCGGCCGGTGCCGGCGATACAAACCGCGCCAAAATGTAGAATCCCGTTCCCTTGGGGGCGCGAATAATATCATACTTTGGCGTCTGCCCCGTAACCGAAACAGTCGCACCCGTGTTCAAGAGATCTACTACCGCATAATTGCTGGCCGGAGTTAATGCACTGGCCGCCCGCACATTGACAAAACTGCCGGTTACGGTGCCCGTAGAGCCGTCGGCACCAAGCTTCACGAATTGCCGGGCAATATAGCAGCGTGCTCCAGCCGGTGCCGCGAACCGGTACCAGCCGTTGCGTTGACCGGTAACTTTGATCAGGTCACCGCGCGCCAGTTGGCCGATGGCATAATAAGATAATCCCGGCCCGCTGCGGATATTCACATGGGTGGCGTTAATCTGACCCACAAATTGCGTGACACTGATTTTTGATTTTTTCGCCGGTTTTTTTACCTTGCCAGTGGTGGCTGACCCCGATGGCGGCACCGGCACGGGCACCGTCACGGTGGGCGCGGTTGCGGGTGCGGTCGCCGCCGGCGCACTGGCCGGTGCGGAGGCAGGTGCCGCTGCAGGTGCGGCAGTCACCGGGACCGTTGCCGCAGCGGTTCCAGATGCTGTTGTGGTTGGGGTGCCAGGCTGCGCGGCAGCGCAAATGGCCGTCGCAAATGCCATGGCAAACGCGAAACCTGTCGACATAACAATCCCTGTTCGTGTATGGTTAATTACGCGTGGGAACATAAGATGACCTCCTACAGTCCTTTGTGAGGCTCAATATACAGAGTCCCTAACTCCCTTGAAACTATCATCCACAAGCCTAATCGTCAAGGCTTGGCGATTTGGCTCATGCTTATTTTATGCAGTCCGTGGCCGCAGCGTGTATAGTAGGCTTGTGGCAGGAGCCAGTCCAAGTAATAGCCGGGATTGCGATTACTCGGACAGGCCCCGGAACCCTGTAGCTGCGGGAAGTTGCAGCAGATCTGTAACCGCGGAGTAAAAACATGCATCGCGTAACAATTTACATAAAACCCAATTGCCCAATCTGCGATAATGCCTGCAAGGCCATCGAATTATCCCTGCCAAAATCCGTTCCCGTGGTGATGGAAAAAATAGACATCACCGGTAGCGCCGAACTGCTTGAGAAATATGCCAAAGCGGTGCCGGTGGTGCTGGTGGATGGGCAGGAACGGTTCCGCGGCCAGGTGAATCCGGAGAAATTGGGAACCTTATTTTACAATGAACCGGGCAATCGCCTGGCGGGCATAGAATAAACCAACCTCCGACCAAACAGGAGAAAGCTGGCATGGATCCGGTCAATACTATTTTTATCCGCGTGCGCTACGTGGAGTGCGATCCCATGGGGTATTTGCACCATTCTAATTATTTACCCTATTTTGAAATGGGCCGCACCGAATTATTACGCCAAATGGGCGTTACGTATCGCGACCTGGAAGATCGCGGATTTATTTTTGTCGTGGCCCGTATCAGTGTGAATTTCAAACGCCCCATCCGCTATGACGATCAACTGGAATTGGTCACCCGCATCCAGCGGCAAACCCGTGCCCGCATTGATCATGTGTATGAACTTTACAACCAACAGTCACGCCTGCTGTTGACCACCGCGGAAAGCACCATCGCCTGCGTCAACCGCAAGGGTGAACCCACGGCCATTCCTGAGGATCTCGCCGCCCCGCGCCCGGCTTAGACTAGGCCCCGGCATAGGAGCCTTTCCGGGTAAACTGCTGCGCGGGCAACGGTAGTTATATGTACCGCAGGCGTCCCGCCTGCTTTTGTCGTTTTTCCGATGCAGGCAGGATGCCTGCGTTACAATGGATTGCACGCCATGGCTAATACCACAATAACCCACGATGTTATTATTCTCGGTGCCGGCGCTGCGGGTATGATGGCCGCAATTTCCTGCGGCGAAGAAGCTCTGGCCCGCGGACAAGCCATACCGCGGATCGCCATTCTGGAAAAAAATCCACAGCCGGGAATCAAAGTATTGGTTTGCGGCGGCGGGCGTTGTAATTTAACCAATGCCGGCGATATTGATTTTCTCATCGCGCAGTTTGGCCGCAACGGCCGATTTCTAACTCCGGCTCTGCGCACGCTGGATAACACCGGTCTGCGTAACTGGTTTGCGCAGCGCGGGGTCCCCACGCACGAAGAACATGACGGCAAAATATATCCCGATTCCAATAAAGCCAGTTCTGTGGTCAATGCCATGGTTCAGCGAATGCGGGAATTAGCGGTGCACATCTCAGCACCATGCGCTGCGCAAAGTGTCACATGGAATCCCTCGACCAACATGTTTCACGTCACGACGGCGACGGAGCAACTATTTTACAGCCGCTTTCTGCTTATTGCCGTTGGCGGGCAAAGTTACACCCGCATGGGTACCACCGGGGATGGATATACTTTTGCCCAGACTCTGGGCCACGCAATTATCACACCCCGCCCGGCCATTGTGCCGCTGTTGTGCAAACAGGCCTGGATCAGCGAATTAAAGGGCCTGGCGGTAGAAGATGTAACCATACGCATTGAAGCCCCCGGCCCGTTGCCGCGATTGGCCACCGGCAAACCGCAACCCAGCACCAATGACATGATGTTCACGCACTTTGGATTATCCGGACCGGCGGTGCTGAATATTTCTGAAATTGTCGCCGAGCTGCTGGAAAAATTTCCTGAAATAACATTGCGCGCGGATTTTGTGCGCCGCCTAGGCCATGAGGAATTAGGCCGTTTGTTCAGACAATGGCACACCACGGAAGGCAGAAAACTGGTGCGCTCCAAACTGGCGGAACTGATTCCGCACCGCCTGGCGGATATGTTCTGTCGCTTAAGTGACATTGATTCGCAGCAGGTCTGCGCCAACCTGACGGGTCGGCAGATGCAGGACCTCATAGAGCGGC
>JAKATV010000005.1 GCA_021818565.1 Planctomycetota bacterium | reverse complement strand
AGCCGTATTTGTCCAATATTGTTATTTCTGCAGCAATGCCTAATTTACGCTAGGACGGATGCTGGCCTCTTCCAATCACTCAAATGGCCTCGTGTAGCCCCTGGCCGCCAACCGCGTCGCTCGCTCACGCGATTTCTTCCCCATTGACGCCTGCTGAAAGCGTCGCCATAGCAGCAGACGGCTCGGTACCCTCTGTCGGTCCGATCAACTGCGTCTCGTACAGCCTCCGATACGGCGGGCAGCTTGTGAACAGTTCCTGATGCGTGCCGCAGCCGACGATTCGGCCGGCATCCAGGCATACCACCAGGTCCACGGACATCACCGTGCTGAAACGATGGGCGATGATAAAGGTGGTGCGGTCACGCATGAAATCTTCCAAAGCTAAGGAGATTTTCGCTTCACTGTCGGAATCTACCTGACTCATCGCTTCATCAAGTATTAAAATGGCCGGGTCACGTAAAATGGCTCTGGCCAAGGCGATGCGCTGCCGCTGGCCGCCGGAAAGCCGGGCACCGCCCTGTCCTACTTGCGTTTGGTAACCCTGGGGCAAATCACGGGCGAATTCATCCACATAGCTGCGCCGGGCAGCTTGCATAATCTGGTCATGGTCGGCTTGGCGCATTCCATAAGCGATATTGTTGTACAGCGTATCGGAGAACAAGACTGTTTCCTGAGTCACCAGGCCGATCTGCCGCCGCAGGGAATTTACTGATACCGTTGCTGTATCTACGCCATCAATAAGAATTCGGCCCTCGGTAGGAATATACAGCCGCGGCAGCAGCGAAAGCAGTGTGGTTTTGCCGGATCCATTGCTCCCCACCACCGCAACCATCTGGCCGCGGGGAATCGTTATATTAATATCCTGTAAGACCCATTCATCGTGGCCGGGATATTTGAAGGAAATATTCTCGAACTGTACCACCTGCATATGACGCGGCAGTCTGGGCAAGCTCGGCGATAAATTTGGTTCCGGTGGAAGATCGATAATTTCAAAACACCGCTGGGCCGCTGAATTGGCAATCTGCACCTGGCTGTTAATATCGTTGAGTTTTCGCAGGGGTTCAAAAATGGCAATCAGGCAAGCCAGCATCAGGAAAAATTCATCCCGGCCAATGACATGGTGGAATGTCAACTCCGCCGCCCACATCAACGGTATGCTTACTAAGATGATCGACATAGTTTCAAACATGGGGCGAGATAGCGCCATGTAATGCTGCAAATGGCGAATGGCTTTGAACAAATCACGATTCGCTTTTGCAAAGCGCCGCCGTTCGTAGCCGGCACCTGAATAGGCCTTGATTACGCGTATGGACTCCAGCGACTCGCTACTAATTCCCACCACCGCCGACCAACCTTGTAGCTGCATACCCCCCATATTCATCATTTTCTTGCCATATTTGCGAATCACCACGCCCATGGCCGGCAATATCAGCAGCATGGCCACAAACATCTGCCAATCCACCATGACCGCCAGAATCGCCACCCCCAGTGATTTTGTCGGCTCCAAAATCGCCTTCCCCAGCACACTTCCCAAACCGCCGGCGACAAAGGTCGTATCTACGTTGACTCTGCTGACCAGGTCATGCGTGCCTTGGTTGGCGGTATAAGACAGCGGCAAATCCAGGATATGATTAAAAAGTTTGCGTCGCAGATCAACAATAACTTTATTGGCCACCACACCGCTGATAAAACTCTGAAGATAACGGAATGTACTGCCCACAATGCACAAACCGATAAAGACCATGACCACCCAAAAAAGGCTCCAGATTCGGCGCTGCGGCATAAGCTTCACAGCAGACGCCCAGAGCCGCGTACTCCATTTTACCGGCGGAAGTGTGGCGGAAAGCGTTCGCGGAGCAGAGCCATCGTTAGCGGTTATTGTAAGTTGCGCAGTGCTGCCGGGCTTGGCATTGGCTAATAGCGACATCATTTTGAGCCAGGAATCTGCTGACCCCGTTGTCTGCCCAGTGGGTGAAATAATCCGCACGCTACGAATTTGATCGCCAATTTGAATGCTATGCAAAGGCGTCTGGGCCTTGGCACCAACGCCAAGAATGCTGATGGCCAGTTTCCCCTTGCGGGCACTGGCGGTCAGCCCCAAGGTTTGGATGTGCAGGCGTTGCTGGGTGAGGGTCTGATCCCGCCAGCCATGAACCCCTTCCGCACCCATAAAAATTTTCATTACTGGATAAAGTGTTGCGACTCCGGACGCGTAGGACAAACTCACGCCGATGGCACACAAAAACGAAAATACAATCTGCCAGCGGTAGGGCCATGCGCCCCGCATTAATCGCCAAAATGGTTTCATTAATGGTTCCCGTTAGCCTTCTAACCAACCAGAAATTATAACAAACTTAGAGCCGGATTGGAATGCGATTACGTGGATTAACCACGGGTTCACCACAACGACACAACGGCAGGACGCTGGGATCAAGGAACAATGATCAATGAAATCCCCTGCCCCTTGAATTAACGTCTTCCAAGTTCCAGGTTCCAAGTTCCAGCCGCATGGGCGCGGGTGATCCGCGACAACAAGGCAGGCTCCCGGTAACGGAAAGCGGCGGATAATTAATTCGCGGGCGGCGACTTTCCCTTAATTATATAGCGAATCCGCCGGGTTTTGCGGCGAATATCCTTCATGGTCTGCGATATTTCCCGACGCAACCCGATACGCACCGGCCCCTGGCCCGTCCAAAGCGGCAGGGCCATATCGGCCTTACGCTTCATACCACGGGCAAATAATGGCAGAAGAGAGAGTTTGGGATCAAGCTGCTGGCGATAAATATCCGCCAGCAAATATTCAATCTCGGATGCACCGGTATCGGTATGTTCCACCTGACATGCCCGCAGTACCGGCATCGGCAAACACTGCATCCTCAAGGGAGACAGGGCCGCCCGCGCATAGAACGCCCACCAGGCGGCGTGAGCTGAAATTATCTGCGAATTCTGTGTTGGCGAACGAAATCCGCCAAGCGCTTTATATGCCGCCGCCGTTATTAATACCGCGTGGCCGCCGAAAACATTTCTGTATAATCCCGTTGCCGGGCTGCCGGAAAATAATCGAATTCGCTGCGGCACAGCATTGTCATCCGGCGTGGGAGATTCCTTAAACAGGCCCACGGCACTGGTTAGAATATCCACCGCACCCGCCTGCATCGCATTTACCAGCGTGCGCAATGCATGTGGTGCCAGACACACGCTGTCGTCCATCAGCAGCAGCATTGCGCCTTGCGCATAGTGCGCGGCGAAATCAAACTGAGATTTGCCAGACGACTCTGTAGAATGAAGAATTTTCCAGCCGCCGGCCAGAAGCCGCTTTTCCTCTTCCGGTGCCAAGTTGCCAGTGTCGGCCCCGCCAGTTGAGTTAAGCAGCAGAATAAACTGCGTAGAAGCATAATCCTGTGCGTGGAGGCTGCGAATGGCGGATAAAGTCTGGTTTTGGGCACCGTGCTGCACGAGACAAACACTAAGCAAGGGAACTTGGACGGATGCGTCCGTCGGCAAAGTGCCATCGCCCGTTTCGCCGGGGTGTGACAGACGCCCGGCCGACGGCCATTGTGTTCGCCCAGCGGCAGGCCCGGCGTTTATTGGGGAGATTGTACAGTCCGCTTTTTGTTCGGTGGCGCAGACCTTTGCTATACCAGTCCCGTCGATGGTGGCTTTTTCACACATGGCGTCGGCCTGCGCAAAGTGCGCGTGCCACCGATTCCAAGTTTCTTCATTGGCCGCAAAATCCATGGCCGGATGCGCTGGAGCCGGGGGATTTTCCAAGGCCTGCTCCAGGTGTACCGCTAACGCGGAAACGTCCGCATCGCAAAGCACGCGCGGCCAATCCTCGGTTGCAATAACTTCCGGAATGCCGCCGGTACGCAAGGCGATAAATGCAATGCCGTTGGACAGGCATTCATAGACGGTATTGGGAGAATTATCCGCCAACGACGCGATCACCGCCAACCGTCCCGGCCCGCGCAGATATTCCACCGCCTCGTCACGCCCCAAATCCGTTATCAGCTTCACCGGGCACTGCCACTTTTTACTTCTCCGGCGAACAATTTCGGTTGAGGTTAATCCGTTGATATCCGCTGACCGGCCCAGAAATACAACGGTAACATCCGGCCTGTTGCGCAGATGGGATTGATCCATCGCGTCGCAAAACAGTTGCAACCCTTTGCGGATATCCAGTCGCCCGAAAAATACAATTTCGGTCATCGTGGTTTGGACCGCATGGCCGGGCTTCACACGCCCCATCCCCGCAGGCACAACATAAGGTTGTACATAGGTGTCATGCGGAAACGTCCACCCTTGGCTCTGGCACCAGTGAACCATGTAGGCGCTGGGGCTGACAACGACATCCGCCAATGCGGCGCATTGGCGCTCCATAAAATCCAGTGTTAAAATATCCGTATCGAACACGGGTTCATTGTTATAGCGCATATTCCAAAGGTGCGGGCTGTGCAAGCCCAGAACAATCGTGCTGTTCCGCAGAATCAGGGCCTGCTTTTTTCCCAAAATACTGTAGTAACCCAACGCCAGCCATTCCGGAAAATGAACAACATCATAGCGCGACCCACACGTGCGAAAATGCTCAAAAACCATATAACTCAGGCTCATCGCCTTACTGCCTTCCAGCGTGGTACAGGCGGGCAAAGAAAGCGGGATAAACTTTATGCCGTGCGCGGCATAAAATTCAATCCATCGGCTAATCGGGCCATCGTCGGAATGCGTGCCATGCGGATACAAAATGGTAACCTCATGTCCGCCACGGGCCAGGGCCATAGCCAAAGCCTTGTAGGCGCTGCCGATGCCACCATTTTTAATCGGGCCGGAAATATCGGGGGATGCGATACACACCCGCGCTTTGCCATCCACCACGCCGGCCGGGGCGGGCAAACTGCAATAGGCGGTGCCGGTTGTTGAGGTCATAAAAGAATTCCAGGCATTTCTGACCATTCGGCGGTGGCCGTTGTAGGGTGGAGAACATCATTTTCCCGGAACCATTGGTAATTCTCAAGCGACCGAATCCGAATTATCTCTGCGGACCGGCAATTAATTGATCCGGCGGTGCCGCCAAATTACCGGAAGCAATGGTGGCCGACAGTTCCGGCAAGCTTCGGAAAGCGGGCGGCTTGACGGATTGCCGCAGTAAGCCACGCCAGGCACAAAGTATGATTCCCACGATGTTTCCGCGCGTTTTGGCCAAGCTGACCTGCAACTGCGCAGCCGCCCGCTGATTAAACGGAAATATCAGCAGCCAGCGCAGCGAACGTTCCAACCAACGCGGAATTTTCTTAACGAGATTAACCGCCAGTTCCTGGGGTTTGATATGCGGCGACATGAGATACTCGGCCATACCGACATCAAACGCCACCCGGCGCAGATATTTCACCGTCAATCTTGCCGGTGCCACGTAATGATCTACCTTCACACTGGGAGCATAAAGCACCCGGCCTTGGGCAGCCATCGCCCGCGCGATCATATCGGTATCCTCTCCCGCCGTGCGTTTGCCGCAACGTTCCAACGGACAACAAAATCCTCCGATACGTTGCAGCATGTCCCGGGTTATCGCCAGATTGGCACCCGCCCCCAACGGATTCTGCAAAAGCATGGGATTTTCGCCGAGATCAACTTGCGCCAAATACTGCCCCATACGGGCGTCGAACCACTTCGGCCGGGACAACTTATGCCAATCCAGATAGATTCGGCCCACCAGCACATCGGGCTTTTCGGAATTAAACACTTTT
>JAKATV010000333.1 GCA_021818565.1 Planctomycetota bacterium | reverse complement strand
CGGTGCGTTCAAGCAGGCCATTGGCCTGCTTGGCGGTGAACGATTTCCAAGAATGCATAATAGAGGAAAGTGTGACGGCCGCCGCAGGCGTCGTTAAGGCATGTACATGATTGGGCATAATGACCCGTGCGTGAAGGGTGTAGCGATCCCCATTGAAGTGATTCAGTGCGTCGGCTACGACACGCGCCACGTTCGGCTGGCTTAGCCAGCACACGCCCATGCCCTGATCCAAGGCGGCTTCAATGCGTTGCCGGCGCTGGTCTGCCAAATCAGGTGCATCGCGAAGTTCCTCTTCCCACTGCGCCAGAAGTTGCTGCGGGAGACTGTCGCAGAGGCGCAGCACCGCATGAATCGGCCGATCTCCCGGATCCCAATGTGGCAGATAGCCCCGCGAATGCCAACCGTTCTTCTGAAGCGGATTTTTCCGTAACGCAGGCGTCCCGCCTGCTTTTGTTGCAGACAAGATGTCTGCGTTACGGGTTATCACAACCGCTTTGGAGGCAGGCAGGATGTCTGCGTTACGGTTACTCATTGTTTCCCTCCGCCATGTCAAACAGGGACGAGCCATTTTCCGCCGCCTGTTTGCGGCGCTGGGCTTTGGTTCTGGGGTGCGGCGTCTCCCGTACCGCAGGTGCCCCGCCTGCTTCTGATGCAGGCAGGATGCCTGCGTTACTTTCCGGCGCTTTTATCGGCAGATTCTGTATCTCCAGGCTGTAATCATCATGGCCCCATTCGCATTTGGCCAATACGGCTTTCGGGATTTTTTTAACGGTCAAATTCGGAAATTCACCGGCCTTGATTCCGCGAAACGCACCACAGCAGACCAGCAGCGTCCGGGTCGGCCCGACATCTTCGGATAATTTGGCCAATTGCTCATAAGAAAGCGTTTGCGTGGTCACGTAGATAAAATCATTTTCCGTGGAATGGCCCTGCTGCCAATAATCGGTGGTGCTGGGGGCGTAGGTAAAACCTTCCAGCTTGCACATCGCCTCCGCGAGCATGGCGGAATTAAATTCCTTGCTGATAACCAGATTGCCAAACTGGTCTTTTTCCAACAGCGATGGCCCCACGCGGTAATAGCGGAAGCCACCACCACCCTGCCAGCCGACCGATTCGGTAATGCCGCCGGGGTCGGTGCCGTCAATAACTTTCTTCAGCCGTGGAATAATGTGGGTGTGGCAATGCTCACCAAGTTCCACCATGATCCACTTGCGGCCCATTTTATGTGCGACCGCACCAGTGGTGCCGGAGCCGGCGAAGGAATCGAGAACCCAGTCGCCGGGGTTGGAGGCGATGGTGAATACCCTTTCGATCAGTCCCTCCGGTTTTGGGGTGATGAAGAGTTCCTGTTCGTTTGGGAGTAGCTCCTTCAGGTGCTGCTTTGAGGCTTGGTTGTGGCCAACCTCCTGATAGGTCCAGATTGTCTCGGGGACAAGGCCATCCTTGACCTCGGAGAGGAACCGCTTCAGCGACGGAACATTATCGCGATCCTTGCCCCACCAAATTCGGCCTGCTGCATCCAGTTCATTTAGTCGCTCCTTTGATACTGCCCAGTACCTGCCCTGGGGCGGCCCCGCGATCACCCGGCCAGAGGGGCATGTGATCGCGTAGCGGCCTGCGCCGTAATAATTTCTGGCGGACAGATCACTTGCCTTCCAAGGCCCGCGGGCGTCGTTGTCGGGATTCCTGTAGGCATCGTCCTGCAGGGGACCGCGCGGAAGCAGGTTCCGCACCCAAGCGGAGGAATCGCGCGCGTAGCAAACAACATAGTCATGGTTTTCCGAGAGAAACCGCGCCGAGCTTTTTGGTGAGTACACCTTCTCCCAGATCACGGTCGCAACGAAGTTTGGCCGCGCGAATATTTCGTCCAGCAACACCCGAAGATAGGGCATTTCGTTGTCGTCAATGCTGATCCAGATCGACCCTTTGGGCGAAAGCAACCGGCGTAATAATTCCAGCCGATCACGCATCAGCGAAAGCCAAAGCGAATGTTCAATGCCGTCATCGTAATGCGTAAAAGCCGAGCCGGTATTGTACGGCGGATCGATATAAATGCACTTGATTTTGCCGGTAAATTCCTGCTCGAGCGCCTTGAGCGCCAGCAGGTTGTCGCCAAAGATCAGGCGGTTATCGAAGAAATCCTCACGCGGAGGCGCGGAGGCCGCAGAGGTTGGGGATTGTTTTCCAGCGTTCTCCGCGTTCTCCGCGCCTCCGCGTGGCCCAGCCTTCCGGAACCCCGCGTGGTAGCTTTTTGCCGGGTCTTCGATGAGAATCCGCGGCTCCAGCTTTGGCCGGATGTCCTTTCCGATCCAAGTAAGTTCAAGTTTTGGTTTTCCGTTAGCCATTGGCTCCCTCGTCGCCAACTAAGCCCTTGGCATCGGGGCCATCGAGTTCGAGTTTTGGGGTGGACCCTTTCAACCTCTTTTCCACTTGTTTGATGTGTTCGCCGGGAGGCAGATTCTCCGGCAAAGTGCCGCCGATGCGCTTGATCGCTTCGCGCACTTCCTTGCCGACCTGTGTGTGCGTGCTGATGGCCTGCTGCTGCCCTTTGATGCCCTGGCGAGCCAGCTTCTCGCGTGCCTGGGTCATGCGGAACTGATTGGCGGCAAGTTCCGTTGTGTCCATTCGGTCCATCAGGTTATCGTCTTTTGGGATACCCTTGCGGGACTTGATCTGCTCGTTGCCCAGCCCACCGTACATCCCCTTATAACCGGCATCGTGGAAGATTCCGAACATCTGGCTTTGGACGCCGGCGGCCTGGGCCGCGCCGGAGAGGGCCTTAAATTCCTCCTTAGTTTGCTGGCGCAGTTCCAGTCGCTCCTGGTCGCGACGGTAAGCATCTGAGAGTTCCTGGCGGCGGGTCTGGATGGCAAAGTATTTCTGGGCGAAAGCGATCTCGGGCTTGCGAGGGTCGCCGTTCTGGGCGATCAGGTAGCAGGCAAAGCGAGAGAGGTGAAAATCGGGAACCTCGCGCTCGCTGCCGGAGCCGAGCGAAACCATTTTGCCGGCGCCGGCAAAATGGTGGGCGGGATCGTTCCCGGATTGGGTGCAGGAGGTGACAGCTCGGGTAATGGCATCCTCAAAACGGCGCCACTGGCTGTAGCCCAACAGCACTTGGAGGTCACGGGCGCTCCAGTATTCTGCACCATGCTGGTTGACGCGTTTGATCTGTTCAAAGGCCGTTGCGGCCGATTGTGGGGCGGTTGGGGCCGGGAGATTGGGATCATCCATGGCTGTATCCTCTATGCAAATTTCGCGGCTCAAATCTTGGTTTTCCGTTGGCCATGGGGGGTAGTATAAGCGATCAGCTTTCAGCGGTCAGCTATCGCGTTGCGTACCGCAGGCATCCTGCCTGCCTTCGATGCCGGCAAGGTGCCGGCGGTACGTATCCGAGGCATATTGACTGCATTTTTGCCGACCGGACGTCGGCGGTACATGAGGGGTGTGCCTGGGTCATGCGGAACATCTGATTTGATCATTGATCATTGATCATTGGCCAATGCGCGCGGTGTGCGACTCTCTTACGCCTGCGGCGGGAATTAAAGTCTGCCTCGCAGTTACTGGATTTGCCTTCCGATTGATTTCAATAGTAGCCGGTAATTTTCCATTGTGGGACGATGGCGGTAGAATTCGGGCACGTAGGGTTCGCTTCTGATGCGGGTGTCAGGCGAACGTTGGAAGCAGATTGTGCGGAGAATGGCGTTCATGCGATATTTAATTACCGGTGGAGCAGGATTTCTGGGGCGGTGTATTACCCGCAAACTCACCGGCAGCGAGGTTTCATTAAGCGATATCCATATTCTGCGAAGTAAAGATTGCGATCTGACCCGGCAGCAGGCCACAGAGGACATGGTGGCACGCCTGAAGCCTGATGTTATTTTGCATCTGGCCGCGCAGGTGGGTGGCATTGGGGCGAACCGGGAAAACCCCGGGCGATATTTTTACGCCAATATGGCTATGGGGCTGCACCTGATGGAAGCCGCGCGGATACATGCGGTGAAAAAGTTTGTGCAGGCGGGAACTATCTGCGCATATCCCAAATTCACACCCGTTCCTTTTAAGGAAAGTGACTTGTGGAACGGCTACCCCGAAGAAACCAATGCTCCTTATGGCATTGCCAAAAAAGCGTTGCTGACGATGTGCCAATCGTACCGTCAACAGTATGGCCTGAATGCGATTTATTTGTTGCCGGTGAATTTATACGGCCCGGGCGATAATTTTGATTTGCAATCGTCGCATGTCATCCCTGCGTTGATCCGGAAATTTGTGGAAGCGCAGCGGGCCGACAGCGCCTTCATCACCGCATGGGGTACGGGGCAGGCGTCGCGTGAATTTTTATACGTGGAAGACTGCGCCGAAGGAATTGTCGCGGCGATGGAGCATTACAATGCCCCGGAACCGGTGAATCTGGGGGCGGGTCGTGAAATCACCATTCGCGCGTTGACGGAGTTGATCGGAAAACTCTGTGGATTCAAAGGTGAAATACGCTGGGATCCTTCCAAGCCCGACGGTCAACCGCGGCGCTGCTTGGATACCACACTAGCTAAAAAACTTTTTGGCTTTTCGGCCCGGACATCTTTGGAAGATGGATTGGAGAAAACCATTGCCTGGTACCGGGCCAACGCGGTATAACCCCGGCTTTGCCGCTTGGTGGTAGCCCGATTCTGTTTTTTATGGAGTTGGAATATGCCTACAGACCCCAAGGGCCATATCCCGCCGTGCGGTATAACCGCGTTAAAACGCCGCGAATTTGTCCGGTTGCTGGCCATTGCGGGTGCCATCATCACCTTTGGGCAGGGCGAAAAAAACACTGTATCCGCGGCGGCAAATAGGGCGGATGAAGCAGCGGGCTACAGCGTTTCCGCGGAAGCTTTTAACCGCGCTCGCCACCGCGCCCAAGCGTTGATCGCTAAAATGACGCTTCCGGAACGCATAGCACAGTTGGGTGTCAACACTCCGGCGATCAAGCGGCTGGGCGTAAAACCCTACCATTTTTTCCAGCAGGCCCTGCATGGCCTGTGTAAAAAAGGTCCGGTGACGAGTTTTCCCTGTACGCTGGCCCTGGCCAATACCTGGAACACGGAATTATTTGATCGCATCTACACTGCTGTGTCGGATGAATCTCGGGCGTGGTACGGTAAGCATGGCGGCGGATTAATCATGCGGTCGCCGCCGGTGGTAAACATGGCGCGTGATCCGCGTTGGGGGCGGATGGAAGAAACGCTGGGAGAAGATCCGTATCTCACGGGTACACTGGCGGTTCATGCCATCAAGGCGATGCAGGGAAATAATAAAAATTATCTTAAAACCGCCGCCACCGCCAAACATTTCCTCTGCTACAACACCGAAGATGACCGCATGACCGCCGATGCCAGTGTGGATCCGCGCAGCTTCTGGGAATATCACACCCGGGCATTCCGGGCGTGCGTGGAAGAGGGGCATGTATTTTCCATCATGACCACCTACAACGAACTCAACGGCCTGCCGACGACGGCGAATCGCGCCACGTTGACTGGTATTTTGCGAGATCGTTGGGGATTCCGCGGTTTTGTCACGTCGGATTATTATGCCGTGACGCAAATTGTTAAAGGTCATCATTTTGTTCCCAATATGACCGAGGCGGTGGCCATTTCCCTGGAAGCGGGATGCGATCATGGCGCGGGGCCGGAATATCAGAAATATCTGCTCAAAGCTCTGCATCTGGAACTCGTGACGGAAACGGATATTAACCGCGCATTAGCGCGGGTTTTGACCGTGC
>JAKATV010000068.1 GCA_021818565.1 Planctomycetota bacterium | reverse complement strand
CGTACCAGCCTGTCGCTGCGAGGTTCACAAATGGTGCAAGAAAAAGGGCGGGCTTGTTTATGGGTGTTTATGAAGGTCGCGGGCAATTGGCCAAGGCATTGAATCACCTCCAGCTAAGCTGGGAGGAAGTGAAGTTTGGCTGGAATGATGCCGCCAGCGCCCGCTTTGAGAAAAAATTTCTTGAACCCTTGGCTACCGACCTGCACGCGGCCGCCAACGCCATGGAACATATCGCCATGGTGCTTACGCAGGTGCGGAGCGATTGTCAGTAAACCATCGGCGAGGCATTCAAAACTATGACCCAGTTACACCCAAAGACTGATCCGCGCGTTTCCCCGTTGACCGAAAAGCATGGTGCCGCGTGTCCCCGGCGCGATGTACAAAAATCTGTGCTGCGCGACCTGCTAAGTTTGGCCGCACAATGCACAACCGATGAGTCCCAGATTGAGCGGCAATTTCGGGGCGCCAATGAACAGGCGAAAAAAGATCTCGACAACACGCTGGCGCAGATAGAGAGCCGATATTCTCTTGAAGTTGAAAAGCTTACGGCGCAACGTGAACGCACTGCGGAAAAAATCGCCGCCGATTATCAGGACCGTCTGGCACAGTGCACGGAAGAATATAATCAGGCCCAAGCGGCCATCAAATGGGAAAACGCGGATGCGCAGCGGAAAGTCCGCAATCAAATAGAAGAAGCCAAATGGCTGGCCGAAGGAGAAGTGGAAACGGCACGCAATCAGATTCGTGCCGAAGATGAAGAACTAAGCAAAGTCTTCCATGAGCACGAACAGGCTCTGGCGGAAGTGGCGCAATCCGCGGCGGCTTTGATGGCGCGGTGTTTCCGTCGGCCGCCGGGAGCACCGGAAACCCCAGGCATTGCCGCGCTGGAAGGCCAGGACCAGAGAGCTGCCATGGCCGCACACTTGGAATCCGCCCAGAGAGAATTGGCGGCTCTTCGTCGATTATTGCTGCCGCGGCTGGTTTACGGCGTTGCTCCGTGGATATTCCTCACATTGCTATGCGGGGCGGCGGGGGCGGTGGCTTATGGCCTGTCGGGTTCTACCCCGGTACAAGTTAATGTCATTGCCATGGCGGTGGGCGGAACCTTCGCGGGCGCTATTATTCTTGGATTGGTGCTCCGTTCATGGGCGAAGGCCGGCTTACTGGCAATCAATCAACCCCTGAATGTCGCCATTGCGTCAGCGCGGCAGGCCGCAAAACAACATGCTGAAATGGTGGCCCAACGGCACGAGGCGCACTTCGCCGATACCCGTGCCAAAGCATTGCGCGAGTTGCAGGAATTAAAGCAGAAGGCCGCCGCAGCGGCACAAAACATTGAAGCCAAACGCACCGCACGGCGGCAGGAGTCCCAGCAGCAATATGACACCAGCAAAGCTGAAAGTGATGCGCAACGCGCCGCCGCTGTTTGCGCTGCGCAAGAAGAAAGCGAATCCCAGAACCAGGCCATACGGAAGCAGCACGACGCGGATATTCTTTCTGCACAGCGACAATACGAAGAACGTCTGGCGGATAACCGGGCGCAATATGATCAGGCCATGCTGACGCTGAAAAACCGGTTGAAAAATGGTTTGGCGCATATCCCCGAGCCATCTTCCGGCCAGCACACCAATGGGAATATGTCGATAAAAGGAAACGTTGATCGCCACGGCACGCCGTCATGGGAAAACTGGACGCCATCAAATATTTTTCCAAAAGTTATCCGCTTGGGCGAGTTTTCGGTAGATCTCAAGCGGGTGGTCGCCGCCGGCGCTAAAGGTGATGCGGTAAAGTTGGAATTCCCGGCGGCCTTTGCGGTGCCGGCAGCGCTGGAATTTCCCTTTGGTGCCTCCATGCTGGTGCGCTATGACCGTACCGGGCGGCCGGCGGCCCTGCAGATGCTGCAATCGGTGATGATCAGTATTCTCACGCAATTGCCGCCCGGCCGGGCCAGATTTACCATCATTGATCCCGTAGGACTGGGGCAGAATTTTGCGGGGTTTATGCGGCTTGCCGATCATGATGAGGCGCTGGTGGGGGGGCGAATCTGGACGCGCCCGGAACAAATTGAGCAGCGGCTTTCAGACCTTACGGAACACATGGAAACAGTCATTCAAAAATATCTGCGCAATGAATTTGCCACCATTGATGATTACAACGCGCAGGCCGGTGAATTGGCCGAGCCATACCGCTTTGTCGTTATTGCTGATTTTCCGTCCGGTTTTGAGCGAGATTGCCTGCGGCGGCTGGCCAGTATTGCCGCGACGGGCGCGCGTTGCGGCGTATATCTGCTGGCGGCGGGTGATATGCAAATGCCTGCCGGCTCGGCAACGCAACTGGAGGATATCGCCGCGCACTGCGTCAATATTGTGCAGAAGGCGGAATCATTTAGTTGGAAGGATGATGTGTTCGGCCAGTTCCCGCTGGCACTGGATCAGCCGCCCACCGAGGAAGTGTTTACACCGCTCTTGGATAAAATTGGCCAGGCCGCCAAAGCCAATCAGAATGTTGAAGTCTCCTTTGATACCATCGCGCCGGGCGATGCAGAATTTTGGTCGCTCGACAGTTCGGACTCGCTGGCTGTTCCAATCGGTCGTATGGGGGCTACGCGGCTGCAGATGTTGCGTCTGGGCCGGGCGATGGCTCAACACGCGCTGCTGGCTGGGAAAACCGGTTCGGGCAAATCCACGCTGCTGCACGCGATTGTTACCAATCTGGCGATGTGGTATTCACCGGATCAAGTTGAGCTGTATCTGATCGACTTTAAAAAGGGCGTGGAATTTAAAACCTATGCCACCCATCACCTGCCCCATGCCCGGGCAATTGCGGTAGAAAGTGATCGGGAGTTTGGCTTAAGTGTTTTGGAACGTCTGGATGTAGAATTGGCGCGCCGCGGCGAATTATTTCGCAAGGCGGGAGTGCAGGACTTGCCGTCATATCGTCGCAGCGCGGGTGCGCAAACCATGCCGCGAACTCTGCTGGTGATTGACGAATTTCAGGATTTTTTTTCCGAAGATGACAAATTGGCCCAACAAGCCGGATTGTTAATGGATCGTCTGGTACGCCAAGGCCGAGCCTTTGGCATTCACCTGCTGCTGGGGTCGCAGACTATCGGCGGTACTTCCGGATTGGCCCGCAGCACCATCGGCCAAATGGCCGTGCGCATTGCGCTGCAAGTAAGCGAGGCGGATTCGCAGATAATCTTGGGAGATAATAACTCGGCGGCGCGATTGCTTTCCCGCCCGGGTGCCGCAATTTACAATGATGCCGGTGGTTTGGTAGAGGCTAACAGCCCGTTCCAGGTGGCGTGGCTGCCGGACGAAAAGCGGGAAATTTATCTGGATCAAATCAGCAGTCGTGCCAAGGCTGCTTCATTCCACTTTGAGCCACCGGTCATATTTGAGGGCAATGCTCCGGCGGATGCCCAGATGAATAAACAACTAAGTGCTCTCCTGGCCGGCGACAGGCCCACGACTATTCCGACCTCAGCCCGCGCGTGGATTGGCGAGCCGGTGGCCATTAAAGAGCCTACCGATCTGACCCTGCGGCGGCAAAGCGGATCCAATGTTCTGCTGGTCGGCCAGCAGGAGGAACAAGCGCTATCACTGATGGTCTGGTCGCTGATTTCCTTAGCGGCACAGTATCCGCGTGGGGGGGCAAAATTTTATATCATGGATGGGTTGGCGGCGGATTCCCGCTTGGCCGGTACATTTGAACGTCTCACGCCCGCATTAGGCCCGGACGTGCAAATCGTCGAATGGCGAGGCATCGGAGATACGATTCACGCAGTCAACCAGGAGGTTCATCGTCGCCTGGCCGAAGAGTCGCCCAATGCGCCGGAGACATTTCTTTTTATTTTCGCTCTCCAGCGTTACCGAATGTTGCGGAAAAACGAGGACGACTTTAGTTTCTCGATGTCTTCAGGTGATGAGGCCAAGGCCCCCAACCCGGCGAAGGAATTTAGTGAAATTCTGCGTGATGGCCCAGGAGTTGGTATTCACATTTTGACTTGGGTGGATACCTTGGCGTCATTGGAACGCACATTTGAACGATCTGCCCAGAGAGAATTTGACAACCGGGTGCTTTTTCAGATGAGTGCCGCGGATTCCAGCAGTTTAATTGACTCGCCGGCCGCCAATAATCTGGGCTTCTACCGCGGTCTATCATGCAGTGAGGAGCAAGGCGTGATGGAAAAATTCCGCCCTTACGCGCTGCCGGGGCCTGCATGGATTCAAAGTCATCAACCTGGGCAATAACACTTTTATAAGACGAATAATTTATCTCTGGTCTCACCATGGTAATTAATGCAAATTGCATGAATAATTATTGCGATATTGGCTCGACATTTCTTTATGCAACTGATATATTCTTAACCGAATCGTGGCTCATTAGCGGTTAGGTATTGCGGAGTAACTGGAATGATTAAATTCGGCAGATCAGCTTTGGCTTTTAACATGGCGGTGACGGGTCTTATCGGCATGGCAATCATGGCATTGCCTGCGGGCGCTTTGCGAGCCGCCAAGGTGCAACTTCCTTTGAAATTTCAATTTGGCCCTGGTCGGCATGTGCCCGGCTATATCCAAGTGCTTCCGAATATGGCCTATACTCCCGCTCGGGGCTACGGTTTCGATCTGGGCTTTAAGGTAAAAGGCGTGCATCGCAGTAATACCCATGGCGTACGCGGAGCGTTTGTTACCAGTCGCAAACCCTTCTTTTTTTCAATTAAATTGCCGTCGGGAAATTATAATGTTTCTGTGACGCTTGGGGATCTGAAGGGAAAATCGGTTACGACGGTAAAAGCGGAACAGCGGCGGTTGATGTTCAAAAAAGTCGTCACCGCACCAGGAAAATTTGTAACACGCACCTTTACGGTTAATACGCGCACACCGGAGATTTCCACCGGTGGCAAGGTTCGACTCAAGCCGCGGGAGATTGGCTCCCTGGAATGGGACAACAAACTCACCATTGAATTCAGCAATGCGCGTCCCTGTTTGTGCGCCATGACCATTACCAAAGCGCATCCGATCACGATCTTTATTGCCGGTGATTCCACGGATACGGATCAGCGTTTTGAACCCTGGTGCAGTTGGGGACAGATGTTCACACGCTTTTTTGTACCGCGCCGCGTCGTGGTGGCGAATTACGCTGAGGATGGTGAATCCGCCAACAGCTTTATCTGGGAAAATCGCTTGAAGAAAGTCATGAGCGTGATTCGCCCCGGGGATTACCTGTTTATCGAGTTCGGCCATAACGATCAGCATGAGCGCGGCAAAAATGCCGGGCCTCAACATGAATACCGCACGTCCCTGCTCACGATGATCGCGCAGGCCCGCGCCCATCGCGCTATTCCGGTCCTGGTTACCCCCATGGCCCGGCGGCTTTACCGGCATGGCAAAATATATAACAGTCTTGACGGCTTTCCGACTGAAATGCGGCTGATTGCCAAACAGCAGCATGTACCCCTGATCGATCTCAATGCCATGAGCACGGAATTTTTTAATTACCTGGGGCCTGATGGATCGAAAGTGGCTTTTGTGGATCGCACGCATAATGATGATTACGGTGCTTATGAAATCGCCAAATGCGTGGTACTGGGCATTCAAAAGGACCATTTACCGCTGGCCGCATTTATCCGACCCGGCTTAAAGCCCTTTAACCCGGCCCATCCAGATCCGGTAAGCGCCTTTCATATCCCGCGTGATCCGCAATATTCCACGGTAAAGCCGTCGGGTTGGTGATACAGCGTCCGGAATAATTACTGCCATAGT
>JAKATV010000030.1 GCA_021818565.1 Planctomycetota bacterium | reverse complement strand
TGGGAATAAACTCACCGGGCGGCAGCAGGCCGCGGGTGGGGTGCTGCCAGCGCACCAGTGCTTCCATAGCCACTGTCTGGCCGGTTGTGGCATCGATAATGGGATGATAATGCAATACCAGTTGATCGTCGGTAATAGCTTTACGCAGTTCGGTTTCCGTCTGCCAGCGCGTTACCGCGCGCTCGTGCATGGTGGGATCGAAAATTCGGGTGCAGGATTTGCCATCCGATTTGGCCTGATACAGCGCCGTGTCGGCATCGCGCAGAATCTCCGCCGCGGTGTGATAGGTCTCATTGCCGAACGCCACGCCGACGCTTAACAAAGTGCAAATATCATGGCCGTCAATATGAAAGGTCCCGGATACTTCCTTATGCAGGCGCTGGGCGATATGCAGCACATCACTTTCATGGCGGATATTTTCCAGCACCAGCACAAATTCATCGCCACCGACACGGGCGATGTGATTCGGCTCATGGCGGGCCACCGTATCGCCGTCACGCACAAATACTTTAAGCCGCCGGGCAATTTCCACCAGCAATTTATCGCCAATCTGATGACCCAGGCTGTCGTTGATGACTTTGAAACGGTCAAGATCAATAAACATCACCGCAAAACGAAAATCCGATTCGCGTTTTCGGCGGCCAATGCAACGACCCAACCGGTCAGCCAATTGCAACCGATTCGCCAGGCCCGTTAAGGCATCGTGCAGGGCTTCAAAACGCAGTTGCTCTTCCGCCAGCTTGCGGTCGGTAATATCGGTGATGGAACCCACCGCCCGCGTTTTTACCCCGTTGTCATCGCCGATCGCCACGCCCCGGTATAGGATCCAACGATATTGCCCGTCTTTATGCAACATTCGGCATTCGCCGCACAATTGTTCGCAGCGACCCTGAAAATGTTCCCTTTGGTGCTCCGAGACCGACGCGCGATCATCGGGGTGTATGCGGCCAAACCATTGCTCCGGGGAATCGTCGATTTCCGAATCGGTAAATCCCAGCATGGACTTCCAGCGCGGGGAATAATATATTTTCCCCGCCGCAATATCCCAGTCCCACAAACCATCATTAACCGCGGCTTCCACCAGGCGGTATCGCTCCTGCAATTGCTGACGTTCGGCGGCCTCATGTATGAGCCGGGAATTGGTGTCCTCCAGTTGCCGCGTTTGTTCCTTGACCATACTGTTGAGCTGGTTGAGTTTCAAATGGGCATGCCTGGCCAATTGCCATTTTTGAGTTAGCGCGCAGGCCAACTGACAGACTTCCGCGGTGTCATACGGCTTTTTCAGAATCAGCAGGCGATCGGCGGCTCCAAATTTCCCGTTGATCTGCTCCCAGGAGTAATCACTGTAGGCCGTGCAAATAACAATCTGTATTTCCGGATCCACCTCCCAGATTTTTTCAATCGTCTCTACGCCATCCCATCCCGGCGGCATACGCATATCCACAAATGCCAAGGCATAGCGATCGCCGCTTTCCATGGAATGCCGGACCATTTGCAGGCCTTCCTGCCCCTGATATGCGGAATGCAGTTCATACACCTCGCGCTTGGCGGCGGAAGGTGCCGATCCAAAGAGGTCCTTCTCCATATCATCCAAGCCGTTGGCGATTTCGGCCGGGCAGAGAATCTTGCGAAAATCATCATGAATGGCGCGGTTGTCATCAATGATGAGTATGCGACGATTAATCGTTTCCTCGTTCATGCGGCCCTTCCGGCTTCCACAGCCTGATCTTCAGAATGTATCGGTATTTCAAGGCGGAATGTTGCCCCTTGATTCACTCCATCGCTGTGTGCAGTCAACTCGCCACCCATGCTTTTGGCGGCCAGCGCCGACGTATGCAGACCGAATCCGTGACCATCGGAACGCGTGGTAAAGCCCATCGAAAAAATCCGCGCCAAATCATTGGCTTGAATGCCTGATCCGGTGTCGCTTACGCTTACCACCAGGCGCGATGGATCATCCGCGCGCAGGGCCGCGGAAACGGTCAATATCCTATCCCCGGAAATTCCGCGCATGGCGTATTTTGCGTTGCTGATAAGATTCACCAGAATCTGAAGGATCTGATGCTTGTCCAGTGTCAGCGGCGGCAGGCAGGCCAGTTCCCGCACCACGGTGATGCGGTGGCGCTCAAGAGAATCCTGATTAATCCGGATGGCGTCTTCCAGAACTTCCGAAAACGGGATTCTATCATGTACGACCGCTGTTTTAGCATACGCCTGCTGACTTTTAACGATCTCTTTTACATGCTGAATATTTTGCACCAGCGAGTTTAACTCCGCCAGGAGGTCGTGCTGTTCTTTAAGTAAATGCTCATTAAGACGCCCCAGATAATCCACTACTTGCCGGCCCTTTTCATCCTGCGTTAAAAACGTCGCCAAATCCGCCTGGTGTTCGCGAAAAAGCCCGATGGCTTTGGCCAGCCCCGGCAACTTGGAAGTCTTTGCCCGATCCTCACACAGGGAGGCCGACACGTTGATGCTATTTAATACATTACCCACGTTATGCAATACACCCGTGGCAATTTCCGCCATGCCCGCCTGCCGCGCCACGGTGGAAAGTTGCCGCTGCATTTGTTCACGTTCGGCTTCGGCCGTTTTACGCGCGTGGATGTCCCCCATGACGCCCTCATAATAGATGACAGCACCTTGCGGATCCAATACCGCGCGCGTACTTTCCATAATCCAGATGGTCGATCCATCCTGGCGGCGAATTTCAGATTCCCAATTCTTTATGGATCCATGCCGCGCGATCTCCGTGAGGATTTGCGCATGGCGGGTTGGGTCCACATACAACTGCCGGCCTATGTCGCACACGTGCGACTTCAATTGCTCCGCGTGGACATACCCACAAAGTCGCGCCATGGTCGGATTGGCGGATATCAATGCCCCCTGGGGTGTGTACTGAAATATTCCCTCGGACACGTTATCAAAAATATCGCGGTATTTCCGCTCAGCTCTGGCGATTTGCTCGTTGCGCTGCGTAAGTTCCCGGGAGTTAATCTCCATCGAGCGTTCAATGCGCTGCCGATCTTCATCCGACTGGTGATACACCGCGTCCACCAGCGCCAGGAACCGCTGAAATTCCGCGGTCTGTTGCGTGGTGTCAAGAGCGGTCTTTTTGAGTTGCCGTTGCAGCAACGAGTGCATGTCATGCCTCCGCGAAGGTGGTAATGGTCATGGTCTGATTGTGTAAAGCGCATTGGGCGCTGGGAGTAAAGGGGGAAATTTCTCCGTAGGAATAAAACCCGGTTGTGACCGCGCGACTTCCCAACACGCCAACCACAGCCTCAACTTCTTCGTCGATCCGCTGTTGCAACACCAGCTTCCGGCCCACGCAACTGATCAGTACCGCCAATTCCGCATCGGAATCACCGATTCGCCGCCGACATTCCTGGGCGGCCCCATCGGCACCATCCACCAGGCGGTCAAAATTAGCGGACATCAGTTGCGCCATACCGCCTTGCGGAATATCACCGGCAAAGGTCATGCTTTGCGCACCTTCATCCACGGACAGTATGGTCCGGACCACGGTTTCAGCGGATCCATTGGCGCGCACGGTCAAAGGGAATAGTAAGCCGCTGGCCGGTAATTTCGCCGCGTGTGGGCCAAGATATTCTTTGTATAATTCTAATGCCGATCGCCCATCAAGTTCATAGAGAACATTGCCCTCTGAGCGGGTAATTCGCCGCTCCAGACCAAACGTATCCCAGCCGCCCATGGAACCGTAACCGATTTTTAAGTTTTTACCGTAGAAGCCAATCGCGACGACCTGCCTGGGCAGTACCACGCCGTCAGCGCACACGTATGTTTCAGAAAATCGCGGGCCGTCGCCCGATAAGCCACCGGTGATGGCCGTGCCGGAAGGCGCTTTGCTGGTTAACCCCCGCACCAACTGACTGCCATTGACGACAAGTCCATCGGAAAGTACGAATATATGAACCAAATCTTCCGTGGGCAGCGCCGCTGCCAACTCCGCGCCAACATCAAAACTTTGACTGGGATCAGCAATAATGGCTTTCGCGGCGTGGATTTTAGCGCTTTGAAAAGTTACGGATGTCGCAGTCATGGTGTCGTCCGAGACCTGATCGCCGGCAATTTCACCGGCCGTTGAGCAGCCACAGATATACGCCTGTGGAAAGAGCTTTTTCAGTTCCGCCATTCGGGCCGACTGCTTCATTAATGCCGGTGATCCAAAAACCAGCACAAGATCGGCTCTGGAGGCCGATCCGTTACACGTTACCTGATTCTTCCAACCGGTTTTTTCCGTCCATACCGCCCGCGATACTTTCATAATGTCACCTCATCCTTTTTTAACCCTCCTGCAAGTTATTTAACGCCGCATGCAACTGTCAGCTCGCACCAACAATTTCTGAACTCGCTTCCAGCCTGTTCGAGGAATCGCCGGACTGCGACGGCCTTTACTCGGACAGGCTCCAAGTGCTGACAACCATGTGTTATCGGCAAACTAATATCCGCCCCCTGAGAGAATCCGGCATGACCGCCAATTTCCACGAGCGTGACCGCCCTGATGGTGTACCTGTCGCAACAGGGATAATGTATACGCGCAGTGCCGCGCAAGCCGAAGCGCTGAATGTGACACGGATGAGCAACACTAATATGAGAATTCCGGAGAATCCCCGCACTGCCCTTAGGAGCCTGTCCGAGTAATCGCGAATCGGGAAATTATTTTAGCATGGTTCCTTAGCGGCGTGATTGCTGGGAATCGAGATTTTCAAGCGCCTTGAGAGGATCCGTATCATCGCCCTCATCATCCAGACTTATTTCATCTTCAATAGGATGAGCGATAGGAATATCTCCATCAGGCGCAACATCCACCGTTTCGCCGGTTTCCGTAATGGAATGGTCCTGCACCGGCTCCATGCCCATGTCACCCAGGATGGTGCGGATGGGTTTAATCTGGTGCGGTTCGCCATCAATAACGACCGTGAATGTCACCGGCCCCACGCGAATATGATCTCCGGCCACCAATGTTTGCGAGCCGGTGATGCGCTGGTTGTTATGGTATGTGCCATTGGAACTGTCAATGTCTTTAAGAACCGGCGCATTGTCCTGAATCACAACTTCACAATGGTTACGGGAGACCGTCGGCAGAGGTATCTGCAGGTCGGACTCATCCGATCTTCCAATGGATGTCCGCTCCTTAAGCAGAGAAAATTCGCGTCTCTGTCCATCCTCTTTGAAAATGACAAGAACTAAATCCATCAGCGGCCTCCGTTTGTGCATATCCCTTCAATCGGGAATTTATGCTAAACTAAGAGAATTTATCGGCCACAACGCCATGCAGCATGACAAAATTATAACCGAAGCGGGAAGTAAAAACGATCATCCGCGTCCCAAAATTTTTGAATTCCCATTGCCGCAGGCAACGCAGCGAATGGAAAGCGGCTTTTTTGACTTACCGCCAAGGGTCGAATTTGATGCAAATTCAGTTATTGACGCACTTTACGTGCATATTCCCTTTTGTACCAGCAAGTGTCATTATTGCGATTTTTTTTCCTTAGCCGGGCATTTAGACCAAGGCGATACATTTCTGGACGCGTTGGGGCGGGAATTGGACTTGCAGGTTAACCACTTTGGCCGCCCGACACCGAAAACGATTTTTATCGGCGGCGGCACGCCTACTCTGCTACCACCGGCGGCGCTGGCGCGACTGATGGCGCAAATAAACAGCGCCATAAAATTTGACCGCCTCATTGAATTTACCGTAGAAGCAAACCCCAATACCTTCGACGTTCACCGCGCCAACATCTTGC
>JAKATV010000338.1 GCA_021818565.1 Planctomycetota bacterium | reverse complement strand
AGGGGGCAACTCGAGATCGCCGAGATGGCTCGCTGGCGCGAATCTCGGACGATGCGAGGACGGCTCAAGACACTTCGTCAACGGACGCGCCCCATACGCTATTTTTTTATGGGCAAATCTTTGCCCGGCACGCGCGTCAAGCAGGGTGAGCAGGCAGACAATTCCCCCGTTCCAAAACGTGTAACGTTTCTTGAATCGTTAAGACGATTGCGTAAACAAACCCGCCCGTTGCGTTACTGGATCATGAGAAAACCGCTGCCGCCTGCGGAACGGCCGCGCTCTTCATCGCCGGGCGCTGTTCCCCAAACCCCTGCCCCAATGTCGGAAACCTCGAGTGCCTCGCCGGCTATCATTCCTCCTGATACCACACACTATGTGAAGGAATCTCAATGGATGAATACTGATACGCGCATCAAAGCCATAGCATTTTACCTGCCACAATTTCATCCCATTCACGAAAACGATGTCTGGTGGGGAAAAGGATTTACGGAATGGACCAACGTATCTAAAGCACAGCCGCAGTTTGCGGGGCATTATCAGCCGCACTTGCCCGGGGAACTGGGCTTTTATGATCTGCGGGTGCTGGATGTCCAAAACCGACAGATTGAATTGGCGCGGCAATATGGCATTCAGGGGTTCTGTTACTACTATTACTGGTTTAACGGGAGAAAACTGCTGGAACGTCCGCTGGAGCAGATGCTCGCTCACCCGGAATTAGATTTTCCGTTCTGTGTTTGCTGGGCCAATGAATCGTGGTCGCGCCGCTGGGACGGCCTGGAGAATGAGGTTCTTATTCAACAGCAGCACAGTGCCGAAGATGACCTTGCGTTTATTGAAGAAGTCAGTTCGCTTTTTGCGGATTCACGTTACATCCGCGTGGCGGATCGGCCCCTGCTGGTTGTTTATCGGCCGTCCCTGATGGCTGATGCGGGGGCAACCGCGCGACGGTGGCGACAATATTGCCGGAACTGCGGCATTGGTGAAATAGCTCTCGCCTACACGCAGTCATTTGACCGCGTTGATCCCGCCGCCATCGGATTTGATTATGCCATTGAATTTCCCCCCAATAATATTGACGCAAAAAATATAACCTCCGACATGAGGCCCTTGAATTCAAACTATGCCGGAACTGTTTACGACTACCCCGCACTGGTCGAACATTGCCGAGATATGCCGCGGCCAAACTACGCTCTGTTCCGCGGCGTATGCCCGGGATGGGACAACGAGGCCCGCAAACCGAGCCATGGCATAACCTATGCCGGTGCCACACCCGCCCTGTACAGCCAATGGTTAAAAAATGCATGCCAATATACGGCACAAAATCATCCTGTCGGGGAACAATTCGTTTTTATCAACGCATGGAATGAATGGGCGGAAGGTGCACATCTTGAGCCGGATCAGCGCTATGGTTATGCCTGGCTGCAGGCGACGGCACAGGCTTTGCAACAATTTCCCGCGGGGCCATTGCCCCGCAAACTCGTGGTGGTGACACATGACTGTCACCCACACGGGGCCCAGTTAATCATTCTTAATGTATGTCGGCATCTTGCCGGGCAACTGGGTTGCACCCTTACGATCATCACGCTGGGTGAAGGTGACCTGGAAGACCAGTTCGCGCAATGCGGAGAAATTCACCGCTGGTGGCTGCTATCAAGCCGGCAGCGCGATGCGCTTTTGTCTGAACTGAAATCGCATGCTTACTTCGGGGCCATCTGCAACACCGTGCTGTGCAGCGAAATCGCCCGCGACTTAAAAAGGCACGGATTTAAAGTGCTCTGGCTGGTGCATGAAATGGCCGGTGTGATTCGTCAGTTTGGTCAGGCCGCGAATTTAGGCATCACCGCCCAAGTTGTGGATCGCGTGGTTTTCGCCTCCACGATTGTGCGCGACTCCTTCCTGTCGCTGGCGGAAATTCCGCCCGAAAAAGTGCTCATAAGGGCACAGGGAATGTATACACCCAATGAATATTTAAAGGACCGTGCTGCGGTTCGCCGGCACGTCCGGGCAGAACTGGGAATACCGATGGACGCCCCACTGGTGCTGGCTGCCGGCTTTGGAGATCGTCGCAAGGGACCGGACTTATTTATCCAGGCCGGCAATGCCGCCCTTGAGGGGAATCCTGCGATTCATTTCGTATGGGTAGGCGACTTGCATCAGGATTTTGAGATGATCGTGAAGAGATTACTTCACGCGGCACCATCTCCGGAGCATTTTCATTTTATTGCGCGCACGCGCGAAGTCAGCCGGTATTTTGCCGCCGCTGATCTGTATTTGCTGACATCGCGTGAAGATCCTTTCCCCAGTGTCGTCTTGGAAGCCTTTCATGCGGGCCTTCCGGTGATCGGATTTTCTTGCGCGGGCGGATTTACGCAAATCGTCACACCGCGGCTGGGACGTCTGGTGCCCTATGAGGATACCCACACAATGGGCCGGGCGATTATCGACTGCCTGGCGGATACTGCGGGGCGACATCACGTGGCCCAGGCGGGTCCGCTTTTGATTAAGGAGCATTTCGATCCTGGGGTCTATGCCCGTGATCTGGCGGAACAATTGGGCTGCACCTTTCCCGCCGTCAGCGTGGTGGTGCCCAACTTCAACTATGCACATTACCTGCCGCAACGACTTAAGAGCATTCTTCACCAGACCTACAGGCCGGCCGAGATTATCTTTCTCGACGATGCCTCGGAAGATAACAGCGTGCAAGTGGCGCGCGAGATTCTTTCCTGCGGCGATATCCCTTTCCGTATTATTGAAAATCCTCAGAACCAGGGTGTCTTTGCGCAGTGGCTGCGCGGAATTGATGAAAGCGCTTCGGAACTTATCTGGATGGCCGAAGCAGATGACCTGTGTGAGCCGACATTGCTGGACCACCTGGTGGACGGGTTCCGGCATCCCGGCGTCGTGCTAAGTTACGCGCAATCAAAGATGATTGATGAGCACGGTGCCATCGTGGGAAATGATTATCTCCAATACACGCAAGACATCGATGCGGATAAATGGCGAAGCGCTTATCTGCGGCCGGGGAAGCTCGAAATAGCGGACTCCTTAATCATTAAAAACACCATCCCCAACGCCAGTGCGGTGCTTTTCCGAAAGCCCTCCACAGCAGCGCTGCGCCCGGTAATGCAGGACCTCAAGCACGCCGGCGATTGGATGTTTTATTTCCATATTCTGCAGGATGGATGGATCTGTTTTGTACCCGAACCGCTGAATCATCATCGGCGGCACAACCAAAGCGTGACCCTCGGTGCCAGGGGAATCTATCTGTTTCGGGAACTTCTTAAAGTGCAAATGTTCTTTCTGGCGCAAATGCCCATCAATGCGCACAGGCAATCGCTTATCGAGATGGTGCGCCAGTCAACCTACCAGAGGCTATCCCTCCACTGCGGCGGCCATCCGGACTACCGCCAGCACCCTGAACTGGCCGATGTCCTTGACCCGCCCCGTCGGCGGAATGCGACGAGCCGGAAAACGCGCAAGTCTTACATCACAGTCCCCGCGCCGGCGCATGCCGGGACCTGACGGATGGTTACCGGAGTTTTACAGCGCCTATTTGCGAACTTACATGGAACGAAATGTACGTTTATTAACAGATCTGGCCATTTGGCAGCAATTCGGCCGGTTTGTCCAACTTACCGCGGCGTTGACTGCCCGGAGATCAATCACTCGCAACTTGGACGTGATCTGGTCATGACGCCGCAGACCGCACCGCGCTGGCTGGCGACACTGCGCGCGACATTCGAGTGAATTGATACGCCGGGTTATCACGGCAACACGATCACAAGAATCAGCGGCAAACCCAAACGATACCTCGCCGATACCGGATTAGCCTGCAGTCTCCAGAAAATTTCAGCCGCGTCAACATTATCGGGTCATCCGTTGGCGGGGGCGCTTTTTGAAACCGCTTTATCCCGATCGGGCACAATTTGTTTAAACATGGTGGAATTATGGCCAGTTATTGGCATGGTTGAAACAATTTGCTACCGAACGGGAATACATTGCAATAATTGCAATGAAAACATTCCCGATCAGGCATTTTATGGCAATTCTTATTGTATTTATTCCCGATCGGTAGTACTATATTGCAAATGAAGCAATTGTCAGGCGACATCCCGCGAAATACTGTGATCGGATCGGCTAAAACGCTCGAACACCACAGTGATCCGCATGACAGTATTGGCATGTACATTCGCAAACGTCGACGTGCGGCAAAACTCAGCCAGCGGGAATTGGCGCAACTTGCAGATGTCGGAACACGCTTTGTTTCAGAACTGGAGAGCGACAAACCGACTGTCCGGATGGATGCAGTGAACAAGGTTTTACGCGTGTTCGGTAAAAAAGCAAGCTATGTCGATGTAACGCCAGATCAGAGGAGGACCGATGCATTATAGAACCGCAAAAGTATCCCTGAATGGCCGGGTAGCCGGGAAATTGGAAGAACTCCCCGGCGGCGCAACACGCTTTACCTATGGCAATCCGTGGCTTCGCGGCAGCGGTGCTGTGCCCATATCCTTGACTCTGCCCTTGCGGGAAAAGCCCTATGAATCGGAAGGATTACACCCATTTTTTGAAAATCTGCTCCCTGAGGGATGGCTGCTGGAAGTGTCGGCGCGAAAGCTGAAATTACCAAAGACGGATGCATTCGGTTTGCTACTGGCCATGGGTTCCGACTGCGTGGGAGCAGTGGAAATCGTTCCGGAATAATCCGAAAGCGGGGGAGCTTTTTTAGTGCGGTGCAAGTGTGTTTTTGGCAATTTTACTTGAAGGGTACAGACGTTGGCGGTTTGTGGAATCTGTCTGAAGCCAACTGCGGACGCCGCGGATTATCACCCGCAATGCGCCATGAGACTCTTCGGGACCAGAAGGGTGCCGCATTTTGATGTTGAGATGGCGGAACTATATGCCCAGGCGGCGAGACTGGCGGGGAAAATGTCGATTTCCGGGGTGCAAATCAAACTATCCATGAAAGTCTCCGAAGATCAGTCGCGGCTGGAGCTTGTTTCCGCAGGTGGCCGTTACATCCTAAAGCCGCCGCAGGCTGTTTTTCCCAATCTCGCTGAAAATGAGAGCCTGACGATGCGTATAGCTGACATGGTTGGAATTGAAATTCCGCCGCATGGACTGTTGCGTCTGAAAGATGGAAGCATGGCATATATCATCAAACGTTTTGATCGGCCAGAAGGCGGCGGCAAATTACAGGTCGAGGATTTTTGCCAGTTGGCCGGCGTCTCGGCGGCGGAGAAGTACACTGGATCAGCGGAACTATGCGTGCGATTGTTGCGCCAATTTGCCGACGAACCGCTTATTGAAATCCGCAAGCTCTTCCGTTTGATGCTATTGAGTTGGTGGGTTTGCAACGGCGATCTGCACTTGAAGAATCTTTCCATGCTGACGTTGGGCGATGGTCGCCACCAGCTCTCACCAGCCTATGATCTGGTCAATACCCGGCTGGTGATTCCGGATGACTACGCGCTTTCCCTTCCGGTATGCGGAAAAAAAGACTCCATCACGCGTCGCACGTGGCTGGATTTCGCGAAGTATTGTGACCTTCCGGTCAAGGCTGCGGAAAGCCTGCTTTCCGCCCAAATAGACGCCCTCGGTGCGGCCACGGATTTGATCCAACAATCGTTTCTTCTGCCCGCTCAGAAAAACCAATATGCCCAAATGATTACGGAACACACGCGCGTTCTCCAGGGGCATTGATATAAAAATTATTTACAGCATCGGCAATTCACTCCGGAGTGCGGGGCGATTGCGTCGATTCACGCGCAGCGACAGATCGGA
>JAKATV010000358.1 GCA_021818565.1 Planctomycetota bacterium | reverse complement strand
CCGATCTGATGCGCTTGCGCCGGCACGTGAAATTCTCGGGCGCATCGCACGTGTAGTCGGTCATGAAGCGACGCGTCGGCGTGAAGGTCGCAAGTGAGTAGAATGGGGGGGGACAACACACCTGCTGCTCCCGCCGTTGCCGCGTTTGCGTCGACGTGCTTATAATTCATCAGTTGTGTAATAGTATAAACTCACAGCGAGGTGCGAATCATTATGGAAGAAGTTGGAGCATTTGATCTTCAGGCGGCTTTTCTGCGCCGCGCTGAACGTGATATTAAAGCATTTCTTGAAGCGTTTGCCACGCGGCTGGAGCAATCTCTTCCGGGGCAGGTGCAGGTGCATCGGAAGAAGGATTCCTTGTTTGCAAAAACGCAGCACGTAGTGGGGATTACGATTCATCTTGGGGCCAATCGCTTTGTCCTGGATAATTCGGGCCATGGCCTGCAATTAAGCCGGTGTAATGAAGTGCGCGGCATTGTGTTAAAAAACGAAGAATTACAACTGCCGGAGTGGCTTTCAAGCTTGAATAAGGAACTTGGAGCCATGTCCACTAAGATGGCCGGCTCGCAAAGCATTTTGCATGAATTTTTGATGAATTAAACAAAATGTCTTGCAAGCCCTGGCGCTTGTCGCTATAAATCGATTTAGAGAGTTTCTTGGACTTGCTTGAAAAGACCAAAAACCACCACGGCTCCTGTTAAAAGGGATTTGCCATGTCGCTGTTAGGCCGAGTATTTGGACAGAATTCCGATCCCGATCGGCAACAGCATCAGGCCCAGCAGTTGGCGCGCAATCAGGCGTGGGACACGGCATTAACCAATCAGACCTTGCCGGATTTTGTCAAACAACGCCTCGCTGATACCAAGTCCGGCAAGTTGCCCTGGATATCCACCGGTTCGGTTGGGGCCTTGCTGGCGCAAAGATCGCACGGCATTTATCCTCTGGGAATGGTTTCAGGGAATTGCTGGTATCATTACGGCTATTCTTGGACGCGCGGACATTATGACGGCTGGCACACGGCCATTGACCGCATGCGGCAAGAAGCGACGCTCATGGGGGCCAACGCAGTCGTGGATGTCAAAATGACTGCGACGCGCATGGAAGGCACCGGCGAAGATCAAATGGATTATGCCGTGATGGGTACAGCGGTGCGTATTGCCGGACTGGCCACCCCGCGCACGCCCGTGATCGCGACCGTCTCGGCCCTGGAGTTTGCGCGCTTAATGGAATCCGGAATATTGCCGGTGGGTTTGGCGATAGGAGCGCATTATAATTGGCATTATTCTTATAGAAATGCGTCAGGTCAGGGTACCTGGTGGAACCAGGAATTACGTGAGTTATCCGATTTTATGACGGATATTCGCCGCGCTGCCATAGGCCAACTGGCCAGTGACGCGGCACGAATCGGCACCGGTGTTCTGGCGCGCGTGCAGTTTTCCGAATTGTTGCGTGGCGAGCCGATGGAAAATGATCCGCGGCAGCGATTTCTTGGGCGGCATATCGCGTTTGGCACTGCGGTGTTGCATGAACCAAGGCGGCACATATCACTAAAATTAAAACCCGTTTTCAGCGTCAGCGATGGAAAAATGACCCCGGTTATGCCTACAGAAAAGGAGATTATTTAAATGGCGGACGAAACAGGCACACAGGCAAATCCGGCATTGGCCGGTCTTCCCAGGCACGCCTTGGAGCGCTTGCAGGGGCTGCGTGAAGCGGGCCAGAGTGGTGGCATATTTACCTCGGATTTATCCGTTAATGAATTTCTCATGGTGCGCGAAGCCGGCTTTGAACCTCTCGGGCTGGTGGTTGGCTCGTGTATTTATCATGTGGGAATTCAATATGGATCATGGGGACAAAATCAGGAATTAAATGTGATTTCCCAGGCCATGTATCAGGCCCGGGAACTGGCCATGACACGCATGGAGCAGGAGGCGTTAGCTCTCATGGCCGACGGCGTGGTGGGCGTGCGGTTAGAGGTTAAACGGTTGGGATGGGACAGCGATATTTTAGAGTTCATGGCCATCGGCACGGCCATATCACATAGCGCCGGCCACCCTGGATTTAAGGGGCCTAAAGGCGTGCCGTTTACCTCGGATCTTTCCGGGCAGGATTTCTGGATGCTGCTGCGCGCCGGCCATCGTCCGTTGGCGATGGTGATGGGATCGTGTGTGTACCATGTCGCACATCAGGGCGTATTTAAATCCATGGGGAATGTCGGGCGGAATGTGGAAATCACCCAATTTACGCAGGCGATGTATGACGCCCGTGAACTGGCCATGGAACGCA
Source organism: Planctomycetota bacterium (assembly GCA_021818565.1). Taxonomy (GTDB): domain Bacteria; phylum Planctomycetota; class Phycisphaerae; order WQYP01; family WQYP01; genus JAMDCX01. The sequence continues at coordinate 3,504 of JAKATV010000358.1, read as the reverse complement.
TGCAAAATGAGGCGAAAGAAGCCGGGGCCGACGGCGTGGTGGGCGTGCAATTGCACGAAGGATCGCATAACTGGCAGCCGCACGTGATTGAATTTTTTGCTGTAGGCACGGCCGTTAAACCCATTGAGGATAAGGCCCTGATTCCAGAACCGGCTTCGCCGCAGATTGTCATACCAGTGAACGATTGAAAGTATTGAGATAGAATAACAACCGATACAGGAGTTTTGCGATGAGTAACATGTTTCGCCGGGCCGCTGAAATTATTGAGGCTAAAGTCAATAAATTTTTGAACAATGCGGAAAATCCTGATGAGGCTCTGGATTTATCGTATGAAAAAATGTTGAGCGCTCTGCAGGAAACCAAGCGGCATCTGGCTGATGTGGTCACCGAACAAAAGACGCTGGAACGGCAAATGCTGGCCGCACAAAGCGACTCCCACCGGGCGGAAAATGATGCGCGCATGGCTTTGCAGGCCGGGCGAGAGGATCTGGCCAAAGCCGCGCTGACGGAAAAGCAGGCCGCGGATCAGAAGGCGGCATCACTGAAAGATGCCAGTGAGCATGTGGCGGCGCAAAGCCAGAAACTCATCACGTATGAAAAGCAGCTTGAAGACCGCATTGATCAATTCCGCACGCAAAAGGAAGTGATGAAGAGCCAGTATGATGCCGCGAAGGCGCAAGTAACCGTGAATGAAAGTCTCGCCGGCATAGGCAGTCAACTGGGCAATGTGGGCGATGCACTGCAACGTGCCAAGGACAAAACCAATCAGATGCAGTCGCGCGCTGATGCCATGGAGTCGCTGACCGACGCCGGCGTGCTCAATGACGGTGTTGACGGCCGCACAAAAACGGAACGCGATCTGGATGCTCTGCGAGCCAGTTCCGGCGTGGACGCCGACTTGGCCCGCCTAAAGGGCGAAATTGGTCAAACCAAACAATTGCCTTCGGGATAATGGGCGTACCGGTCTACATCGACAGTCCCCTTCGCCGGTTGGCGGAGGAAAACATCGGACGGCTGCGCAGTCTTTCCGGCCCACCCACAATCCAGCAGCCCAGCACTCCAGCGGCCGCGCAGCGGCAACTTCTTGGAGTGATCGGCCCGCAGTGGGACAAATTAGGGGATGCAATGCATTGCGTTGTACCGCAGGCATCTTGCCTGCATCGGAAACACGACAAAAGCAGGCGGGATCCCGGCTCGCCGCGACGGTACAGATACTTTTCCTGCCTTTGTGACCAAGGTATCACCAATGGCCGCGCGGAGTATAGTTACCTTGCGGTGGCGACAGCGGTCTGGTTTTGGACGCTGGGCAATACCTGCTGCGGGTAAGCACGCTGCAAGGCGGCGCTAACGAGTCCCAAAAACATGGCATCGGGTGTTAATGGGCGGCTGGTCAGGCAAGGGTGGGCTTGCGTAGCGTAAAAATATGGATGTATCTCCGGCGGTAATTCCAGCATCTGCATGATGGGTTGATGGGGGGCGTGTCCGCTGAAAATCAGGCCATGTTTGGTAAGCGTTTCAATGTACCGCGGTTCGACTTCATAGCGGTGGCGGAACCTCAGGCGGACTTGGTCCACATGGCCGTAGAGAGCGGAAACGCCGCTGCCCGGTTGCAGGATCACATCTTTTCCGCCCAGTCGCATATTGCCGCCAAGGCCCTCAATTTTCTTCTGATCCGGCAGAATATCAATGACCGGATGGCGGCAATTGGGGTCAAATTCGGTGCTGTTGGCATCTTCAAGTTTGCAGACATTGCGCGCGAATTCCACCACAGCCATCTGGAATCCCAGGCAAATTCCCAGATAGGGAACGTGGCGTTCCCGCGCGAAGCGGACACATTCAATTTTGCCTTCCGTCCCGCGTGATCCAAATCCGCCCGGAACAATGATCCCGTGGCATCCCCGGAGAATATCCGCGGCATTTCGGGAATTAATTTCTGTGGTGTCCAGCCATTGAATCTGAATTTTGCAACCGAGATTTACTCCGCAATGTTCCAGGGCTTTGTCGATACTGGCATAGGCATCGCGCACGGCGGCGTATTTTCCAGCCAGCGCGATGGTGACGGACTTTTCCGTCGGTTCAAGGAGTTTATCGACGTAGTGTTGCCACCGGCGACGGGCCTGATCTTCCATGCGCTGGTTGACGCGCTCATGGAGATTTAACAGCGTGAGCACCTCGCGGTCCATTCCGGCTTCCCGCAACATCTCCGGCACCAGATAAATGCTCGGTAGATCATGCATGGAAAATACGCGACGCATGGGCACATTACTGAACATGGAGATTTTTTGCCGCACCTTTTCCGTTGCGGGTGACGGGCAGCGGCACGCAATAATATCCGGCTGCAGGCCGGTTTGCATGACCTGTCGCAGGCCCAACTGTGCCGCTTTGGATTTCTGTTCGCCCAGCGATTGCGGTTCAATGATGTACGTTAACGCCACGACACATACGGAATCTTCACCTTCTTCGTACGCCAGTTCACGCACCGCTTCAATAAAATAACCGTTTTCATAATCGCCTACAGTCCCACCGACTTCCACAAATACCAGATCGGCCTTTGATTTTATCGCCAGTTCGCGCAGCGTGGTTTTAACTTCGCCGGTGACATGGGGAATCATCTGCACATCACGGCCCAGATATTTTCCATGTCGTTCGCGCTCGAGAATGCGCGTAAAAATCTGTCCGCTGGTGGTGAAATTGGCGCGTGACAGATTTTCATCGAGCATGCGTTCATAGGTGCCTAAATCCATGTCCGTTTCCATGCCGTCATCCAGGACAAAAACTTCGCCATGACGAAACGGATTAAGCGTTCCGGAGTCGATGTTCAGATAGCCCTCCATTTTGATGGGGGCGACGCGCAGGCCTTTGTCTTTAAGAATCTTGGCCAGGCTGGAACTGAAAATGCCTTTACCCAGTCCGCTCATCACGGTGCCAAGGACCACCACATATTTGGTGCGGCCTTTCTCGTAGCCTTCGGGGAAGGGCGTGTAAAATTCAGTATCCTGCGTGGCGTGGCCCACCGAGGCCAGCAGGTCAGGTTGGGTTTCTTTATTCATCGCAGACCTCACGAAAATAGTAGGATAATCGATAATGCTCTTTAGGGAAAATGCGGCGGCTAAAAATTTTGGAAAACTCAAGGCCCTTCGCCGGCGTACCGCCGGACAAAAGCTTCATAATCTTCCGGTGTATCAATGCCATGATGGGCCTGCGGAGTATCATGGACAATAATTTTGGCTCCCAGATATAGCGCGCGCAATTGTTCGAGTTTTTCAAGCTTTTCCAGTTCGCACCTCTCGGCGCCGGCAAGTTGCAGCAGAAAGTTCTTCTGATATGCGTAAATACCCAGATGTTTCCGATACAATCCCGCAAGCATTAACGCGCCGGCACCCGCCGTTTGCCCGTCACGATCATGGGGAATTACACTGCGGGAAAAATACATGGCGAAGCGGCGCTGATCAATGACGACTTTGACGATGCCGGGATTTACAATTTCCGCAGCATTGTCAAAGG
>JAKATV010000391.1 GCA_021818565.1 Planctomycetota bacterium | reverse complement strand
ATCTACAGTGCCTCAAGTTGAGGGGCCGGTAAGGGCGGCAAGTGAAATAAGGGTGCCGGGCCGTCTATCAAGACATGCAGAGTTTCGGCCGTTGCGCTAGCCAGTCCCACGACCACCAGCGAAATCGGATTAAATTCGAATAACAGTAGTTCGATGGTCAGCAACACAGAAGCTACCGGCGCGCCAAAAGTCGCTGACATACCCGCCGCCGCGCCCGCCGCCAGCAACACGCGGCGCTGTTGATTTGTAAAGTAACGCAATCGGCCCAGCAGTGAACCGATCGCGGCACCGGTTGGGATGATGGCCTCCGGCCCAAATGCTCCCCCCGTTCCAATGCTTATCCCTATGGAAATGGGCTTAAGCACGGCCCCCAGCAGCGGAATACGCGCTTCGTGAAATAGCGTGCTATCCATGACCTCCGGAAGCCCATGTCCACGGATCATTGATGAGCCATATCGCGCCATCCCGCCCACCAGCAAGCCGCCGATGACGGGAACAAATAACAGACCAATTCCGAGATTATTTCCCTGCGGTGAGGCCGTGGCGAACGACAGTTGCCCATAAAAAAAGATATTGGTGACGAAATATATCCAGTGAATAATGCAAAATGCAGCTAATTCACCCAATCCGCCAAGCAGTATAGCCATGGCACACAGCATCAGTCCGCCGCGGCCGAGAATTCCGTAAGTGAAATTGCTCCGCGGCGCGGTCACGGGTGCGGTTGGACTATCCACACGGAGAGCTGGACTATTATTCGGTTCCTCCATGCGCGAATCTCCGTGGTATCAGTGGCCGCACAATCGGGTAAAAATCTGTCAGCTTAACCGTCGATGAGCTGACAGTAGATCGGTCCGGGTAATCACGCCGATTACGTGAGCCGGATTCTTAGGTTCGGTAACGATCAGGTGGCCTATGTTATAGCGCGACATAAGATTATCCGCCAGCCGCAACGGGCTATCCGGCTCAATAATCACGGCTTGGCGTTTGATTAAATCCCGCACCCGCTGTGCGGGATTCACGCGCGTGTCGAGAATTTCACGGTAAGACAGCACGCCGATGAGTTTTTTATTGTCGTCGATAATAGGAAATTCGTGGTGCTGCAATACAGACCATTTCGCATAAATAATCTCGCGCGTTTCCGCCACAGTTTTTGAGGCGTCAAGGCATACAGCCTGCCGGGTATAAGCATCGCGCACAAAAAACCGGTCCAGAAAATCTGTGGAGTATTCCGTCTGCACACGGATGCCCCGGCGGGCGATTTTTTCGGTCATGATGGTATCACGCATCAGCAGGCAGGAGACCAGAAACGCCGTGGTGCAACCGGCCAGCAACGGGAGCAATCCGTGCGGTTGCATGGTGGTTTCAAAAGCAAAAACGATGGAGGTAAGCAAAGCCCTGGACGCACCGGTGAACAATGCGGCCATACCTACTAAGGCGGCCACACGGACATCCACGCCCGCATCAGGAAATAGATGCGCCGCCGCCATGCCCAACAGCAGCCCCAGAGCACTGCCCAGCGTGAACAACGGTGCCAAGGTACCGCCTGACGTGCCACTGCCCAAGGCCACGGTCCAGGAAATCCATTTCAGAATTAAAAGCATCAGAATCGCTTTGAGAGCCATGCCACCGGTCAGCAGGTGCGAGATATTGTCATATCCCACACCCATGGTGTGATTATCAAAGTATCCGCAAATACCCACAACGACGGCACCCATCGCGGGCCACCACATCCAATGGACGTGGCTATATTTCTCAAAGCCATCTTCCACCAGATACAACAGTCGCGTGACGCCGGCCGCGGCCACACCGGCAAATAAACCAATGATCGCATAAATCACCAGCGACCAGTGTTCCGCCGGGCCTACATTGGGCATCGCAAAAATGGGTTTATCACCCATAAATATAATCCGCAAACCCGCAGCGGTGGCACTGGCTAAAGCCACGGGCACCAAGGATCGTGCGCGAAATTCAAATAACAGCAATTCCACCGCCAGCAGAACGGCCGATACCGGGGACCCGAATGTTGCCGCCATGCCCGCAGCCGCACCGGCAGAAAGCAGAATTTTGCGTTCATCGGCTGTGGTATGCAGAATCTGCCCCACCAGCGATCCAAAGGCCCCACCGGTTGCAATAATAGGTCCCTCGGCACCGAACGGTCCGCCGGTTCCAATGCTGATGGCGGCAGAAAGAGGTTTTAACAAGGTGATGCGCTTGGGAATGCGGCTTTGATTGGTCAGAATGGTTTCCATGGCTTCGGGAATGCCATGGCCGCGGATACCGGCGTGACCGAAACGCGCCATAAATCCCACCACGATGGCACCGGCAATCGGTACGGCGATAATCCAAATTCCCAGGTGGGCGGATGTCGGGTCAGCGAAGGAGAAGGAGAACCGCCCATAAAAGCAAAGATTGGTCAGCAGGCCGATCAAACGCAATAACGCGATGGCAGCCATGGCAGCCACAGCCCCGATCAGGATTGCCAACCCCGCCAGCCGCCAAACTTCGCGCCCGAAAAGCGTGGCGTGGGCGGTCATTTGTTCATATTCCATAACCGGGCCAAGCGAGGGTGATACCCCGACACCTTCGGTGGTAGACCCACGATTTTCTGGTGATTTCACAGCTTGAAATACCTCCGACAAATATTACATTCACACGGTACTTTCACCGTCTCATGCCGCTGGAAAATGCCTCCTATTTTCCGGCGGCACTGGCGTGCATAGGCCCGTGCTCCATCCTGCCGGGACGTTTAAAAACGGCCCAATTATCCCGCCGAATCGGTCAGCAGATTATGCTGCTTCATGGCGGCATCCAATACGCCATTAATAAAAGCGGAACTATCTTCCGTGGAATATTCTTTGGCCATGTTGATTGCCTCATCCACTACCACCTTGCCAGGTGTTTCGGACTCGTGCGTGAGTTCCCACAGCGCCAATCGCAGAATATTGCGATCCACCGCCGCCAGACGGGTAATTGTCCAGCGAGGAATTAACCGCGACGCCCATTGATCCGCGTCGTTGCGATAGTCCCAGGCCCCGCAGGCCATGCGGGTGGCAAGTTGTCGAACATCATTGTCATCGGTAGCCTGATTGATAAACGTCGGCAGCATCTGCGCGATAAAAGCATCGCCTTGCACCTCCGCCTGGTAAATTGCTTGAAGGGCAATGCGGCGGGATGTAGATCGCTTTTGATTGATTGTATTCACATTATTTCCTGTTATAAGTTATTTGCCGGGGGCAACTGCTGCATCACACCGGCCATTTCCATGGCAGCACATGCGGCGTTCCAGCCGGCGTTACCCATTTTTAATCCAGCGCGATCCATGGCTTGTTCGACAGTATCGGCGGTGATGATGCCGAAAATGGTGGGTATTCCAGTGGCGGGGCCAATTTCCGCGATGCCACGGGCGACCTGTTGGGCGACGTGGTCAAAATGAGCGGTTTGGCCGCGGATGATGCAGCCCAGGCAAATAACAGAGATAAATTTCCCACTTTTAGCCAGCCGGGAGGCGACTGTTGGAATTTCAAAACTGCCCGGAACAGAGATTTTAGTAATCTGTTTTTCGGTTGCGCCATGGCGTAAAAGTGCTTCGACCGCGCCATCCGTAAGTCGCGCGGTGATTAAGCCGTTGAATTCAGCGGTGATAATAGCATAATGTTGCTGCGGTTGAACAGACAGTTGACCATGCACTTCAGAAATCATTGAAACAACTCCACCAAAACAAGTCAGTTAGTGTAGCGATTTAGCAAAAGACAGTCCAATTCAAGATCAGACCACCGGCTAAAACAGTAAGATATGGCGGATGGCGTATGCAAATCCGGCTAAAAACAGCCTTTTCGGAGCCCCCCAAAAAAAAATCGTTTTTTTTTGGTTTTTATTTGACAATTAACATTGGCCGAGTTATAGTCGATAAATGGAGTAGGTCTGATGAAGGTGAGGGTTTAGCAGCAAAGATTTGTAGGGCCCTTAAAAAGACAATAATGTTGCAAATATAGCGGAAACCGAACGACGTTTGGTTTTTGCGATGGTTTGTGTATTGTTAGTATTTCTCAGGCAGGAGCGTGCAGATTGTTGTTGTCAACAAACCGCTTCTGATCTGGCTTGTCATTATTTTTTTATGGGAGACCTCACTATGAAGACCGCAACATTATTCGGAATCGCCGCAATGGGATTAACGACGTTTGGGGTCGCTGGTGCCTTTGCCACGCCTACCCTTACAATAACCACGCCCAGCGGAACAACCACCGAGGCCTTCACAAACGTATCCGCCTATCTTGGGGCTGGCTCGTACGTTGCTTTGCCGGGAAATTTTGGCGGCTTTTCTTGGGGTGGCATTGTAGAGCAAATTGGATCGACGCAAATAACCACGAATTTGACCTCGGTTTCCACTTCCAATGCCGGCAACAACACGATTACCTTTGCGGTTGCAGACAGCGGAATATCTGGTACCGGTGTTGTATCAATGCAGTCTTCCGGCGGTGTAACGGCAACGGGCGCGAGCTCGATACAAACTGCGGACTTGAATGGTTCGGTCTATTCATCCAGTATGACGTTGCTGGGATCAGAAGACTCTGGCAGCCTTTCCATGAATTCCGCAAGTAATCCAACGCTACCCTCCTCGTCTGTTGCGTTTAATTCCCACGGCGTGAATTTGACTGGATCCAGCTCTACTTTAACTGTTACCAATTCATTGGCTATTACCCTTGACCCCGCTTCTTCGCTAACAGGCGGCCTGGTGACTACCAATCTCAGCGATACCGCCGTCACCACTCCCGAACCGGCAACCCTGGCGCTGTTTGCGGTTGGCGGATTGGCGTTACTGACAGTTGGACGGCGCAATAAATCGCGATCCTGATATAACAGCTCAAGATCACGATTAAGTTAATAGGCCGTAATGATAATTCTTTACGGCCTTTTTTTATGCGTAGTGTCCGTTAAGCATTTTAACGTAAATACGAATTTTATTTATAATAAAGCGTCCATAGTTGTCTCAAAAAAACTTTAACATTTTGTTAATTATTTCTTGACATGCCACTGTTATAGGATTATACTCTACTTAGTTCTTGAAGACGCTTGAACGAAAATTGATTTTCGGCTTGTTTCTATCAAGGCGGCGATGTAGATGATTGTCAGTCTATCGCATGTAGAAGCAAAAATGTGATCATAGGTATATAGCCCATTGTAGTTCGATGAGCGGCCAATGATCTGAAGTTATTATCTTAATCTTTTTATTTGGAGATGGCTATGAGAAAGTCAGCATTGTTCGGAATCGCGGCACTGGGTATGGCGGCAGTGGGTGTCCCTCATGCATTCGCTACCATTGAAGTAACCCTCAATGGTCACGTCATCGGATTAGCCTCCCCCAACTCCTTTGCCAGCTCAAGCAGCTACGGCGGATTTTCCTGGAGCGGATTGAATGCTACCGAATCCGTCACCAGTTCGGGGGCGTACCAATTCAGCTTTACGATCACCGGCCTGACCAGCTCCAATTCAGGTACGACTACCGCGAACATTCAGGCATGGGATGACAACATTACGCTTCCAACGCACATGGGTATAAATCAAATCCAGGGAGATGTCACTGCGAATATCACCAACGGGACATCTTCGGAATCAGTAACGTCTGGTGGTCAGTTGAATCCGGCGACCAGCGGCGGCTCAACAATGCTTCCGACGATCAACTTCGTTAACAATTCAGGATTGGAGGGCTACAGCGGAACAGGCCCAGTGGTGGCAACCTCGGCCGCCAATAATATGGGAACCATTGAATTGCTGACTTCTGACTCGGTTACACTGGC
>JAKATV010000130.1 GCA_021818565.1 Planctomycetota bacterium | reverse complement strand
CATGCGCAATTGGCACGCCGCCCACACATGGAATGAGAATTATTTTTTCACCGGCCAAGGTTCGGGCGTGCCACATACAACATGGGGGCCGCTGCTATGCCTGATCGGCCTGGAGGATATTTGCGACATCCGCCCGGATGGCAAAATTGCCCTCAATGGCACGCTGAATGAAAAAATAAGGATTCGGAACATTCCGATTGGCGGGACGTTGTACAACGTGAGGGTTACGCCGGACTATGCCGAGTTGGTCCACGGCGGCCATGTTGTAATGCGAGCCAAGGGCATAATTGCGGTACAGTCTCTGCCGCAGTCCGCGCTCTTAGCCAAGATTCCTCCGATGGATCGCATCAAGCCGGTGTTGCCGATCCATAAAGAGATAACCAACGCTCCGAGCCGCCTGCGTAGCCAATGGCTGCGCGATCCACTGGGCGTGCAGCAATCACATCCGCGTCTGACATGGACGCCGCCACAACGCAATACGTTGCTTGGTCAAGCCGAGTATCAGATACAGGTGGCCGGTTCGTCCAGGGACTTTAATGAGGGGCATGATCTGATCTGGGATTCCGGCACGGTTGTGGAGAATCCCGATTTTCTTCCGCAATATAACGGCCCGGCGTTCCAGCCGTACACTCATTATTACTGGCGGGTGCGGGTTTGGGGCAACGGCGGATGGAAATCACAATGGAGCCGGCCTGCAAGCTGGATGACCGGGCCGCTGAAGGCCGGCGATTGGCGCGGCAGTTGGATCAGTTATCAGCACAAGATCAGCAATGCGTTTTACGACGCACCGCATAACGCCTATTACGGCTTGCCGCTGCCGAAGAAGATTTCCCATAAAAGTTGGATTCAAAAAGAGCCGTGTCCGATTTTTCGCAAGGTGTTTCGCGTGCCGGCAAACCTGCGGCACGGTTATATGTATATTGCCGGATTAGGATACTGGAAGGTGTTGGTCAATGGCCATAAGGTCGGTCCGGGCGTCCTGTATTCCACGCTGTATGACTACTCCAAGACAGTGCCGTACCAGAGCTTTGATATAACCCCACTACTGCGGAAAGGCCGGCGCAACGTCGTATCCATTGAATTGGGCAACGGCTGGTATAACGTGATGGAGCGCGATGTGTGGGGTTGGCAGAACGCCTCCTGGCGGGCCTGGCCAAGGGTGCGGATGAATCTACTGATGCGAACGGTGAGCGGTCAATCAACTTGGCTTGTCACCAACTCCACTTGGCAAGCCTCCGCCGGCCCACGACTTGCGGATGGGATTTACAACGGCGAGGTGTATGACGCTGCATTAAAAGTAAAGGGTTGGAATCATCCGGATGAGGCAATGCCAACCCTCGCCCATGCCAACATCGTGACCGCTCCAACCGGTCGGCTTACAGCGCAACTCATGCCGCCCTGTGAAGTGACGCAACGCCTCGCCCCGGTGTCCGTCAGCGAACCGGAGCCGCATGTGTTCGTGGTTAAATTTCCGCAGAATATGTCGGGTTGGGTCACGCTTACGGCAAAGGGGCGGCCCGGTGTGCCGGTGGTGCTGCGCTACGGCGAACGGCTGTTCGCCAATGGCACGGTAAACCGCAAGCCTATTTCTGTATTCGCCTACACCGGTCCGTTCCAGACGGATACGGTGATTCCAGCTAATAATAAACCCTTCACGTATCACCCAAATTTTGCGTACAACGGTTTTCAATATGTGCAAATCAATGGGCTTTCCTCTCGAAAAGACATTCTGAAAATTCAGGCGGAATTTATTCACACCGCATTTCATCGGTCGGTCGCATTCTGGTGTGCCAACCCGCTAATGAATGCGATTGTTGATGCCACCAGCCGCGCTTACTGCTCCAACTTCATGGGATACCCCACCGATTGTCCCACTCGGGAAAAAAACGGATGGACCGGCGATGCATGGTTGGCATCGGTTCAGGGCATGATGACTTACAATAATCAGTTGGGTTATGCCAAATGGCTCAACGATATCCATGACACCCAGTATGCCAATGGTGCCCTGCGGGTGGTGATGCCCGATCCGTCGGGGTGGGACTGGGACGGCGGAAAATACCCCGACCCGGATTGGGAGAGCGCTTATGAATTCATCTGCTGGAATCAATATCTTTATGATGGTGATGGGCGGGTCTTACGCGAGCATTACCATGGCCTGAAGCGTTACTTTGAATTTGTGATGACCTATACATCCCATGATATTTTGCCCGATCATGCCGGTATTGGTGATTGGGCCACATCGGCTAAACACAAGCCCCCGGTTTCTTTTACCTCTACGTGCATTCTTTATCATGATGCGGTACTGCTATCACACATTGCCGCTATCCTGCAAAAACCCAAGGATGCCGCAACATTTACCATGGATGCCGCGCTTATCCGCAAGGCTTTTAACAAGCAATTTTATAAAGGGCGCGGTGTATACAACAACGGCGGTCAAACGGCAGAGGCCATGCCGCTGTATTATGGGATTGCCACCGCCCCAATGCGCCCGCAGGTTCTTCAACGCCTGGTGCGGGATGTCCATGCGCATCAGGATCATCTGGATGTTGGGATATTGGGTGACAAGTGCTTATTTCGCGTTTTAAGCAGCTACGGGCATACCGCTCTGGCGTACCGCATCGCCACCCAGACAACCTACCCCAGTTATGGCCAATGGATACTGCGCGGTGCCACAACGTTATGGGAAGGTTGGGGCTGGAAGCCGGCCGACGCTGCATCGCTAAACCACATCATGTATGGTGATATTCTGGGTTGGATGTACAACGATCTGGCAGGAATAAGGCCCGATTGGCAATCCCCCGGATTCCGAACCATTCTCATTAAGCCGCACCCCGTCAAGGCATTGCCTTGGGTACGCGCCGAGCATGAGAGTCAATTTGGGCTTATTAAAAGTGCGTGGCGCTGGCATGGTAAAAAACTGGCTTTAAAAATTACCATTCCGCCCGCAAGTTCGGCCTTCATCACGCTGCCCGGAGCGGATGCTCAAGTGGTGCAATGCAATGGTAGGCCTGTGACCCTTCGAGCCGACGGTGTACTGGCCATGGTGCGCGCATCGGGTGATCTGACTATTCATGTTCGCCCCGGGCACTACCGGCTGCTCTACACGCCGCGTGGCCTGCGCTGAGGTTTAATTGTGGTTGCTTCAGAAGTATAAAAAAGGCGTGGCGGTGCCGGGATGGACGATGCCAAATGAGATTTTAACGTTTCATTCCCAGATAAGCTCCAGCATGGTTCAACAGGCTTAGTAGCGGCGGCGGCAGATAAAGCCCCAGCAGCAAAACTAAAACCAGCGATACCAGAACTGGTGCACCGCGCAACCACCCTTCGTGGTATCCGTGTTTTACCCCCGGCGACTTGGGCCGTCCCAACACTGCAGAGAGCACAATGCGGCCCATACCCAGAAAAATAATCAATAACAGCAGGACAACCGCGGCTCCGACAATGTAATGGCCTGCCGCAAACCCTCCGTTAAGAATCATAAACTCACTGACAAACGGGCCAAAGGGGGGTGAACCGGTGATGGCCAGAAAACCCAGCAGGAATACCGTACCGGACAGGGGCAAGCGGCGCATCGCTCCCTGCACATCTTGGGTGGTTTTTCCGCCGTAAGCCAGGTCGATATTGCCCACTGATAAAAACAGCGCGCCTTTGCTCAAGCCGTTGTTCATCACATGCAGCATGGCTCCGACCAGGGCGATGCCCCCAAACCCCAGTCCCAGGGCCAGAATTCCCATGTGTTCCACACTGGAATAGGCCAACATGCGTTTGAGATCTTTTTGACCGACAATAAAAATCGCCGCAACCAACATGGACAGCAGTCCCAGCATGATCAGCAGCGTGGAGGCAAAAGCCCCATCCCCGGCGGCACGCAGGATATTTTCTGAGCGTACCACCATTAGAAAAGCGCTGCTGATCAGCGCTCCGGAAAACATGGCGGAAACCGGAGCAGGGCTTTCACCGTGGGCATCGGGCAGCCAGGAATGCATGGGGGCCAGCCCCATTTTTGTGCCGTAGCCAACCAGCAAAAACACAAATCCCACCTTCAGCCAGATTGGGTTGAGATGGGGTGCCTGTTGGAGCAGATCAGGAATGCCGAGAGAGGGGGTCATCCCCTTGAGAAGGGCGGCGTAGGCCATGAAAAACGATCCCAGCAGCGCCAGCGCAATACCTACCGAACAGATCACAAGATATTTCCATGTCGCCTCAAGGGATTGCGGCGTATGGTTGAAATAGATGAGCGGAGCCGTTGCCAGCGTGGTGGCTTCCATTGCCACCCACATGAGTCCGAGGTTATCGGTGCAGATAACCGTACTTATGGACCCCAGAAAGGCCAACAGACAGGCACAAAAGATGCGATTGTCATGATCCGCGCGATAGCGTAAATACCCCGCCGTATAAAATGAGCAAATAAGAAATAACACGCTGATCAGCAACAGCACCACGCGCCCGGGCGGATCAATGGCCAGCCAGCCGTTGGCCTCCGGCGTGGTGTGGCCACGCAATATGGCCAGAACCAGACATACGTGGACCGCCGCCGTGGTCGGCACCAGCCAGGGCCGCCAGCGATTGGAGGGAACGGTCAACGCCAGAATAGCGGCAAGCGGTCCCAGAATAATCAGTGCAATATACATAAATACATAAACCTTTATTCTTCAGGCCTTGATTATTCCATTAAAACAACAGCATCCACAACGCCGCGATCGGCAGAGCAAAAAGCAGAAGTATTAATAGCGCCAGCAACATAAAAAATAGATAGCTTTGAATACTGCCCTGTTGAAAAATCCGCCCCCTGGCCAGAAGGTTCTGCATCGATTGCCACCCCGGACTTAGAACATCCTGCAGCATCGGGTCATCCACATGGGTATTTAATTCACCGGAACTCGCGAAGACCCCGGATATCCGCGGTGTGTGCCGCCGCTGGCGTAACAGCGGCCGCAATATTCCCAAAAGCATTTGCGCCAGCGACGCGGCCGTGTACTGCATGCGGCTCGATGGGCGGGCATAGCCGCAGGCCCATGTCGGTGCCGTCCGCACGGACCGCAGAAATTTCTGGAGCACAAATCCGGCGGTCGCGGCTCCAATAAGAATCAGATTGATTAGCGCCAATATCTGCAGCGGTATCAGACTGGCCAACGGCGGCAGTGGCAGTTGAATCCAGTGGTCGATAACATGCTCCAGCACCGGTGCCACAAATGCCGGCCCTACGCCGATACCGATACATCCGGCCGCCAAGATCAGCATGGGCAGCCACATCGCCGGCCCGGATTCATGCCCATGGTGATCGACGGATCGCGCGGTTCCAAGAAACACCGTCCCGTAGGCTTTGGTAAAACACGCCGCCGCCAAGGCCCCGACCATCGCCAGTATGGCCGCCACAACGCCCAAAATAGCCAGGATGGAAATTGAATGCAGCAGTCCCATATAGATGAACCATTCACTGACAAATCCATTCAGCGGCGGCAAGCCACATATCGCCACGGCACCGATAAGAAAAAGTCCTGCTGTGATGGGCATGGTTTTAGCTAATCCGCCCAGAGCGTCGATGTCCTTGGTTCGCGCGGAGTGAATGACGCTGCCGGCCGACAAAAACAGCAGCGATTTGAACAAGGCGTGGTTCCATACATGCAACAGACATCCGCCTAATCCCAGAACAATCCACACCGGTTGATGATAGGTCTCCCCGACCAGCGCCAAGCCCAGACCCAACAGAATAATGCCGATATTTTCAACACTGTGATACGCCAGAAGTTTTTTAATGTCATGTTGACCAATAGCCCATAACACTCCTAGAAAAGCG
>JAKATV010000274.1 GCA_021818565.1 Planctomycetota bacterium | reverse complement strand
ATCCCTCGCGCAATTGGATTCCAGACAGGTGTGCCCGGCGGTACCCCGCCAATTGCCAGCCCTCGTCAAGGTGTATCCGCTTGTAAATCGCGCTGCGGAGAAGTTCTCGATCCTCCGGGGGTATTTCCAGCAATGTTCGATTTAATTCCTGGGCAAACGCCGCATACGCGCCGCAGATCCACGAAATCGACACGCCCAGGCGGTGATGCATCTGTCCCAATTCAACCAGCGCTGCGGCCCGATCCTTGTTGATCTGTGCCGCCAGCATACTGCGGTAATGTTCCGCGAGATGACCCTTCAGGCGTTTTAGTTGGTATGTCGGCAAGTGTGAAATGAATTTTGCCGTGGCCGGAACCGTTTCCAGCCATGTGTAAAAGTGGTCAGTGAATTCGCCGACGTGCTCCAGCAATGCCGGAGCATAGCGATCCAACGCGGCCTGCTCCGGCTGATTTAAGGCCAGCAGTTCTGCAAGCTGGAGAATGTCGGATAACCCATCCTGCATCGCACCAGTTCCCATTGCCACCGCTCCTGTCAACCATACTATAGAGACAGAATTGAACTTCGTCTATATTCTATAAATAGCCAGCCCGCTTGCAACTGCCAGGAGACGGCTATCATGGCGACCTCAAACCAATCGTTTCGCATTTCTCCGCGCGCGCTGGAACTCGTGCGTAATCATGCCCAACGTGACTACCCCTGTGAAGCCTGCGGTTTTCTGATCGGAGAATCCACCGGCGGCAACACGCGTGTGACCTCCATTGTGCCCGTGCCCAATACCGCGGCACCCGAAACGCGCGGGCGCGCCTATGCCATTTCGCCGCAAGCATGGATGAGTGTGGAGAAACAGGTAGACTCCCTGCATCACGTCATCGTCGGCATCTACCATTCCCACCCGGACCACAACGCCGTCATAAGTCGCACCGATGCCGAAGCGCTCTGGCCCGAGCTGGTCTATCTGATTATTCCAGCCGGATCAATGCGGCATCAGCCCCCTGTGGCGTGGCGGCTTGACGCTGATACCGGCTTGATACGCTCATGCCCCCTGGAGGTCGCGCCGTAATGTTCCGTGACACCGCGCAATGGATTATCACGCGGCGTGGCAAGCGGGGGTTTGCAGAGATCTTTTCAGCGCATCGAGACAATCCGGATCAAAAGCCACGCCGCGGTCCTTCTCCATAATCGCCAGTGATTCAGGGATGCTGCGCCCGGGATGGTACGGGCGGTCGGAAGTTAACGCGTCAAATACATCGGCGGTGGTGAGAATACGCACCACCTGCGGAATTTCAGCTCCCATCAGGCCGCGCGGATATCCTTTGCCGTCGAGGCGTTCATGGTGCGATCCGGCACTGAAGGCCATGGATGAAAATACCGATACCCGATTAAGTATCTGCTCGGAGAAAACCGGATGCAGGCGAACGCGCGCCCATTCCTGATCATTAAGTTTTCCCGGTTTGTCCAGAATGGAATTGCTCACTCCCAGTTTACCGATGTCATGCAGCAATCCCAGACGATTGAGCCAGCGGGCTTCGGCCGGCTTAAGGCCGAATTGCCGACCGATATCCAGGGCATAATCGGCCACGCGATGACTGTGGCCATTGGTGAAGGGACTTTTCGAGTCGATCACTTCAGCAAAGCTCAGGGCAATTTGGTCAATTTGCGCCTCATCAACATATTGCACCAGATGCCGCGGCTCCAAGGTGCGCACATGTGTATCTATATCCTTGTCGTTGAGCATGTTCCATAAATCGGAGGTTGTGGCCACCTGTTCAAAGGCGTGCACCACCGCGGGGTCAAACCACGTGCCCGAGCGGCGTTTAACCTGCTCGAGCGCTTCTTTCGGCCCGCTGATCGCATGAAATACTTCCGCCACCTGTGCCAGCAGGGCAATGCGGCTTTCAATCGGGATATCCATGCCCTGAGCCCCACCGGGATTTCCCCCGCCGTTCCAATGTTCATCCAACCGACGAATGCCGTCGGCCACGGGCATGGCAAAACCAATGCGCGCGGCAATACCGGCACCCCGTTCACAGCGGGCGGTGATAAGTTCGCGGGAAAGCTCTCGACCATGGATAGCTAAATGCACGAGTTTACCCACGCGTTTGCGCAACGGGGCATTGGGTGCCAGGTTGCCCACAACGAACCGCGTGAGCTGGGAAATACTTTGTGTATCAATTTGGCGGAATCGGCTTTTTACCTGCAGATCATCACTGTCATAAAGTTCGCAGACGCGGGCCGCATTGCTTGAGCACCCAATGTCTTTGAGCAAAAGCGTGTAATACAGATGGGAAAGGGTCTCTACCGGCAGGCCCATCTGGTTGCCGATATTCATGCCGATCCAGCATACGCGAATGCAATGGCCCGCCGGCAGTCCCTCCGTCAGATCCAGCGCATAACTTAAAGCCCCGATAACTTCCGACAATGCCATGCGCTGGCCTGGGGTATTTGTTTCATCCACGGCCCCATGCAGCGGAGTCATGGGAAGTATAGATGCCATCGGCGTCATGATCGTTACCCTGTAACGTGAAAAAGGCGAACGATTCTTCCAGAACACCTTTTAACCAACACATAACCTTGCAGGTGCCACCGGCACCGCGACGTGAACGTGTAGATCATCGGCAATTCGCAGATGATGGCGGGAGAAAAACAGGCAGGCTTTCTCTTATGGGACGACGGCTTATCAAGGCTCAGGATTTGGGCTGTTCAATGGGGTCTACCGTGGCGGCGGCGAACCAGTGGGAAACCGGAGAAACCGCGCGGCATTCCGGGCATCGAATTTCCGTATTCATAAACGAAGCATGACAATTTGGGCACTGCCCATGAGATGCGAACATGTCGAAATGCGTTGAGCAATTGGCGCATGTCCAGAAAGCGCCAACGCGCGCGCCCTGGTCGCAATTGGGGCAACGGTATTGCGAATGGCGGGGAATTTTACTCATCATCATCAGGCGCGTTGACTGGCGATACGCATTGACCGCTTCAAAAATCAGGAAGGCCGAAACAGCCATTAAATAAATCTGCCCACTATTAAACGCCCACCATGCCAGCAGGCCGGAACCCAACAGCCCCACAACCGATGCGATGCGTAGGGCCAAACCCTCCCCGGTAACAAACCAAAGTAGTGACCACAGAATTTTTCCGCCATCCAATGGATACACTGGAAGCATATTAAAAATCAGCAGAACAACGTTAATCAGCACCACGCGGGACAAAAACCTGCCAAGATTGCCGGCCGTGGCGGGTGTATTTAATAGGAGATCCAGAAAATTATGCGGTGTCAATGCCACGTGCGGGGCCACGGTCAGCCAGAATATGCCCACGGTAACAGGAATGAGGATTACATTGACCAGCGGCCCGGCAACAATGCTCCAAAGCATGGCGCCCGGCCGCCAAGGCGGAGAAACATAGGCAAATCCACCAAAGGGCCAAAGAATTATCGTATCCGCGGTTCCCCCGACCGATCGACACGCCAGCGCGTGGCCGAATTCATGTATCAGAACAATGCCAAACAACGCCACGATTTCCAGAAACTGCCAGATTTCACTGGAGTAATAATGCCCTCGGGAGCTCATTTCAAAAAGCAAAATAAGAAACCAGGAAATGTGCAGATAAACGGTGATACCGAATATCTTAAAGAGTCGTATTGATCCGGTGCGCATTTATTGGCTCCAAAGGCCTAGCTGTTTTCATGCCCCGGCCTGATCCGCTGATCTTGCCACGGCCACTGACATTGTAGCGGTTTTGCAATCAGAGCGTTGGAGCGCCAGGAAGGAGGCGCTATCAGTACGTTATCTTGTTCAGAGCTTATTTGTCTATAGGCTGAGAAAATTGGCGCATCCAGGCGGTCGCGTCGGATTTATCCAATCTGTCGTCGGCCACGCCCAAGCCCAGGACGATCACGTCGTCGTCGGAGGCGGTGACATCGTAGCCATTATTATCGAGAAAAATGCAGGCCGCCAGCACGGCGCAGCGTTTGTTGCCATCATGAAAAGCGTGGGCCTTACATATATGGAACACATATGCCGCCGCCATCGCCGGGATGTCCCGATGCAGGTAGTTCCCCCCAAACATAGCCTGCGGCATCATTACCGCCGACTCCAGCAGCCCACGATCTCGGATTCCGGAAAGTCCACCATGGCCGCCCAACGCGTCATCGTGAATCGCCTCCACCTCGCCGACGGTCAAAAAGCGAATGGCATGTTCTGTCACTTGGCAAGCTCCGCCAAGGCGCGAGCATAGCGCGTTCGAAACTTCGCCAGGGATTTTTCCAACCGCTCCTTGCCGATGCCAGGCTTCGTCGCCGTAAGAACGACACTTGAACCATCCACGGTAATTTGCACCTGATCGTTGACGCGCCATCCCATCATATCCAGCAAAGTTTTATCCAGCGGTAACGCGCTGCCATTGCCAACTTTCCGAATAGTCTTTACCAATGTCATACTGCAACTCCTGTCATGCGATTCCATCCATAGTGTTACATTGTAATAACATCATGTTAAGGAAGCAACGACGCGTGACAGGGTACCAGAGCGTGCATGACATTTTACGCACAGCAGCCCGTAGCCTGATGCGGAAGCATCACGGTTGGAGGCGCAATAGGGTCCAGATAAATACATCCCCTGCCTGCCGTTACACACCGCGCTGGTGCCACCGGGCGGATCACCTCATTTTTCGGCACGCCGCCCCGCTGCCAACTCGACGCTTCCGCATCAAGCTAATAGAACCGCTATGCCGAAATATCAGGATGCCCGCGCTATCACAACTATCCCAAAGCGGCTATCCCCGCGCTAAAGTGTCACGCACCAGAGCACTAACTTCGCCGCTGTCGTGGGGCAAATTGCGCAAACGCCTCCAGCACATCGGCGAAAATAGTATCGGAAACGGCGATGCCCGCTTCGCTAAGTGCAATGGTACCATCGCGAATCGTTATAAGGCCCATCCTTTGGTATCGTTGCAGCAATGGATTGAGAATCGCCATAACGTCCACGCCGGTGCGCTGTTTAAAATCATGTGTCACAATGCCTTCAGTAAGCCGCAAATTCAGAATGGCCAGTTCCCCCCAGCGCGCTAAACCCGTAAGGCGTTCAATTTCGGTAATCGGTACAACGGGTGCCGCGGAATTCAGGGCGTCGATATACCGCGTTAAACTTTGAACATTTTTCCACCGATACCCGGAATGATAACCCGCCGCCGAAGGACCAATGGCCAGATGATTTCGTGCTTTCCAGTAATTGATGTTGTGTTCACACGCTTTGCCGGCTTGTGCATAATTTGAAATTTCATAACGCGCAAATCCGGCCGCCGCCAGGCGATCGCGGGTGTGTTGCAGCATCGCGATTTCCAGATCGTCGGAGGCGGGCGTAAATTCCCCCTGCTTCATGCGGGCGGTCATGGGTGTATTGGGTTCATACATCAGGCCATAGCAGGAAAGATGCGTGGAATCCAGTTCAATAGCGCGCGTTAAATTTTTATCCCAATCGGCAAGACTCTGCCCGGGAATACCGAAAATTAAATCCAGATTCAAATTATCTATTCCGGCGCGTCGCGCAATTTCCATGGCAACGGGGACACTTTCCGGATTATGGTCCCGCTGCAATACGGCCAATTCCGCTACCGAAAAACTCTGGGCACCAAAGCTGATACGATTTACGCCACCGCTGCGCAAGACGTTGGCGCGGTGAACGTCGAAGGTATTGGGGTTCGCTTCTACGGTAAATTCAATGAGGCGGTCAAATTTTATGGCGCTGTTTATTTGCGCCATCAGTCGCGCCAGCGCCGCCGGTGGTAGCAGAGTAGGCGTGCCGCCGCCGATAAAAATCGTTTTCGGT
>JAKATV010000334.1 GCA_021818565.1 Planctomycetota bacterium | reverse complement strand
CCGTCGGCATGTTTGAAAACGCCGATCAGATAATCCCCTGGCGTCAGACTTTTGAGCGGTGAACCTCTCAGTATCGCCGCGGGATTCGTCCCGCGCGGCACACGGTAAACCGCTTGACTGGTCAGGTGCATCAGGGTCGGCCCAAGATTTTTCAGCCGGGCATTAATACGCTGTGCCTGATAATAGTGGCGTGTAGGCTGGCCGTTTCGCCCGATAAGGCCGCCACCTTTCTCGAAGACCGGTCCCCGGGGAGTCCAATAGCAAAAATACAGCACCCCTTTCGCCCCATACGCCAGTGAGGTGTATATCTGCCAGCGCATCTGGGCCTCGGTGGGATCACTATGCGGACCAAAGGGCATGGCATTGAAAAAATTCCAGAAAGGAATATTTTGCCGCAGTGCATATTTACGCAGAACGGTCAGATCGGCGCAATAACCGTGCCGGGTATCCGCATGAGGTTCCATCATCGGGTAGTAGTCCATACAAAGCACATCGGGGTTCACCTTCCGCACATACCGTTCGACATACTCTTCGTAGGTGTGAGTTCCCTGTTGCGCCACGCTGGCGTACGCCGGAAGTAAATTGATAAACCCCAGCTTCCCCGGCCTCACCTTTCGCAGGTGATCGACCATATATCGTAGGTTTGGGAAAAGCCCCGCGCCGGGTTCATCGTGGAGCGTGTAGCCCCAACAGGCGGGATGGTTGGGGAATTTATCCGCCTTCCTGATCTCGCCAATATCCGCATAACCATGCACCGCTCCCTCCTCGTAGCCTGGCAAGTACACCAGGGCTTTTAACCCGTATTTTTGGCATAAATCCAGCTGGCGCTGATCCGTTTCCGGGGTCTTCGCCCCGAACCCGCCAAGCGCCACCGTGAAGTTCGCCGCCGCAAGCTGAGCGTAGTGCTCATCCATGTGCGCATCGGCCGGCGGATCCACCCAAAAGCTGATGCAGAAGCGATCCTGTTTGAATCGCACCAACTTTTTCGGCGACGATGCGAATACCTCCATTGAATTCCCCGGCAGGAGTGCCACCGTCGCCAATGACGATATAAGGAAAGCTCGTCGTCCGGTTATCTTATTTTGGAAGAGGTTGTTTCCGGTTTGGAAATTTTGTCGATCACGCATTAATAAAGTCCCTAAAAAACGCAAATTCCAAAGCACCATCCACCAGTGCAACAATCTTTCGGGCCTCCCCTTCCCCTGCTCAGGCCGGCAGAAGCATCTACCTCACGTCATCGAGAACCGTGAGCAACGCAAGATAGCCATCGACTAAAAAGCCTTCATATCCCCAGCATTTACCAGTCCAACTCTTCCAGTCCTTGGACATGCCGTCCCTACACAGCCCTTGGAAATTTCCCTGGGCGAAACTTCGCAGCATGGGATACAAAATTTTACGGGCATCCTCCCGCCGGCCCAATTTGTACAGCGCCTTGATCGTAAAATAGGTAAAGGCGGCGGTGGCACCACCGTTCTCATAAATTTGGAAAGTATCGGTCCCGTTCGCCCGCGACGGATATCCCCATCGTTTCAACGTCGGGAAATAATCGTCTTGTCGTATCGGAAGCAAATTGCCTGGCAATCCATATTGGAAGTTGGCATAGCCGACCACCTGCATCTTTTTTAGCAGAAAATCCATCACACGCTGGGCATCGTTGGCGTCTAACAGGCCGTAAGTAACTGCCACGCCCTGCACGAATGTAAAGCAATAGTCGTGAAGTGTACCGGCGGCATCGCGCCAGCCGGCCAGCAATCCGGTCTGTTTATTTAAAAATGTTGCGGCGTAGGACTGCTTGAGTTTGGCGGCGTTCCGGGAAAAATCGGCAGCTTGGGCGGTCTTCCCGATTTTATTGGCCACCTCTGACATGAGGGTGCAAGCGCGATACGCCAAGGCGTTGGAGTAAGCGTCTTCGTGGCCGAAGCCAATAGCATCCCACCAATTCGCTGGTCGGGGCGGAGAGCGGTAGCGTGTAAAGGCACCGGCCTCGCCGGAGAAAAAATACTTAATCAGACCGTTGCCGTTAGTATCGGTTGCCAGCATTTTGCGCATCCAAATCAAAAACTGCGGCCAGTGCTTCTGCGCCCAGAGCTTATCGTTGGTAGAGGTAATGTATATCCCGGCGGCGATGAGCAGCGATGGTCGGGAATCGAGTGAATCATGTGGTGCTCCCCATGCGGGCCGGTCAGTACCTTCCCAGGCATCGTTGTAGCCGACCTCGCCATACCCCTTCATTCCGGCGAGGTAACGCTCCAGTGACCAGCGCACCAGATCTAGGCACGATAGGCCGGGGGCCAGCGAAGGGCCGTGGGCCGCCATTTCAGCATACATATAAAGCGTGAAGGCGCACGGATCACTCGATGAATTATTTGCCAAGACGCGCAAACGCGGATTGACCTGAAAAATATTCAAATAATTTCGTCGAAATCCATCATATAGCGCATTGGATTCCACGCCCTTAATGACGGGATAAATTGCCGCGATTTCCAAGGTGTATTCAAGGATGCGGTGCGTTGCGTCGGCGGATGGAAAACTGATTTTGACGTAAGGCTTGGCTGCCGTTCCGCCGAACCCGCTGCGCAAGGAATCATATCCCAATCCCGCTGTGGTCTGGTTGCCAGTAATGCGAACCGAACCCAGATCCGGCAAATGTAAGATGCAGGGTAGTGACATAATTTGCGGACTCGGGCGATGGCTTGCCCCCGAACCATTGCTCGGGATGGTCAACAGCGGCCCAAGAGGTGCAAGGGGCATGTGCCCTAGGAGCGTAGCGTGATTGGCCAACTGATTAAAATTGAGAACCAGGGGCTGTGGAGCCAATCCTTTGACGTAATGTGACCGGATGCGGATTTTTCGTCGGCTGAACTTCAATTCCCAGAGCGCCGGTGAATGAACGTTTTGGCCGTGTAACCGATACGCGATGCGCCGGCCGGAGCGCGTCACGTGATATGAAATTCCCGTTTTCCGCAGATCGGGAAGCAGTAACCTTGAGGCCACCTTGCTGGTTCCCAGTGAATCGACGCAGAAATGGCGGAATACGGGCGCATCTCGGGATAACGCAATCTGATAGAATGGCGTTTTAAAGATTTCCTCGGTATCACCGGAACTGTGGCCAGCCAGCGATGGCAATATTGCAGCGCCTGCCAAGCCTTTGACAAACTCTCTCCGGCCGGCGAACCGTAAGTTTGTAGGATGTTCACTGTCCATAAAGACATACCTCATTACTAACACCTTGGGAAGTATACTGCGCGCTACCAACTTTCAAACATTCGTAACCGTTCACGACTACAGCGATTGGGCATTCCAACAACGGCGAGCCGCGTCGACATTCACGTTTCGGGGCTGGCCAGCATTGTGGTGTAGGCTTCCCAGCCTGCGCGACCGGATCTCCGTGAACGGTTACAAACATTCGCGGCGCTGCGCTATTCTGATAATCAGCGATTGTGGAAGATTAACTCCGGATTTTACACACTGGCCTTCCGGCTCGCCAGCGTTCGAGTGGAGTTGGGCAGTCCCGAAGTCGTTGTCTCACGGATACTTACTGTACCACGCTACTTCCCAAGGACGGATTAACGATATTGAGCACCCTTAGCCCGCTTGTCCCGGCAACGTTTATTTGTCCCGGCAAAGAGGGAGGAACTTGATTGACCGGAATTTCCGCCGCGTGGCCGTCAAAATATACCGCATTGGCCCAGCCGTCACTAGCTGAGGTCTGTCCGTGCCTATACCGCATGCCTGTCATCGCGCCCGAGTGTGGAAAGTCGTTATTCGTATTCCAGCCCGGTGCCCAGCCTTGCGATGAAACCACGTCGGTCATAGGCCAGTTGAGCCCGTTCCACATATTCTGCCACCAATAAAATTCGCCATTGCCGTCGCTACCTGACGGCAACCACTGGTTGGCGTCCCCGATAGCGACCTTCTCACTTGGAGCGACAACATTTGAACCCCTGACGGTCATTGATTGTGGGGTATTCCCCGTCCAGGCAAACGGAGCGCCGGGCGGCAAGTATGTCATGAAAAAATTAGGGTTGCATGCGTACGTCGTAATCTCTGACGGCGAAAATACGTCATTAGCGCTTCCCGGATGATGATAACGCATTGGCAACAAGGAGCCGGGGCAAACAAATGTTTTAGCGAACTTTGCAAGCAGAGCTGTTTCTTGCGCTGGAGTAATAGTGGTCGATATACCGTACCATGCCCTGTCGAAATTGTTTGAAGTAATATTATGGATATAACAGAACAGGAGTTGGTCCCATGAATTTTGCCCATTGAAATCAGCCCCGTTCGGCGGTGTGGATTCAAAACTGTACGGGATCGCGTCCTCATAGGTAGTTTGATATTCTGCCAACATCTGACCCTGCGATCGAAGATTTGCCAAGCATACGGTGCTAATGGCATCTTGTTTGGCTCTTGCCAGCGCCGGCAATAGCAGAGCAATGAGAAGGGCGATGATACTGATTACCACCAACAGCTCGATTAGAGTAAAACCGTGCCATTTTTTAAGAGTTGATCCCTGCAAAGGTGCCGCCAACACCACTACTGAAGAACGGTGGAAACTTGGACGAAACTTAGGGGACATAAAATACTCCTGCTCGCCGTGGGAGCGATTGGAACCGCCCACTGACCGAATGGGCTGCGGTTTGCCGCGACAATCCGCGGTGAATGTAACGATACTTGTGCTGCTATCAACCATACAAGATCTCCTTTACTGAGCATCCAACTTGCTTCCTTCTCCACACCGACCGCACGGCCAGCAAAGCAGAGAAAGGAGCGGCGCGACCTTCCTTCCTCCCCAATGCACAACGTGCGCGACGTCTTGGGCCGAGTACCATAGCCGCCAGCGCCCCGATAACGAGCGGTACTACGGTTGCCGGCTCGGGCACCGCAACTAGAGATACGTTTGACACATCAACGGTATCATCCACTCCCTGCGGGCTGTTATTGAGGAACTCAATGTTGGTCGTCCCTGACATCGCGGTAAAATTAAGCAAAAAAGGGGTGAAAGCCGTGTCGGTGATCGCCGGCGTCAAGGAGATTATCTGTCTACCGTTTGTCGGGCTCGTGATAAGCACTTCCAGCACCGCCGAGGAATCGCCGCTGCGCGCCGCCGCATCAAACGCCAGCGTGTACGGTTGCCCGGCGACGGTGGCCGCAGTCTGGGCGGTATAGGCTCCCCGCCATTGGATGAAGTTGAAATCACTTACGCTCGCGGTGCTGCTCGGCGCAAAGGGTTCGTTGCTGCTGCCGTAAAAACCCGTGTCAGGCCCGTTGATGCCGCTGTTTCCGCTTGCAGCCCAAGCAGTAGGTGCGACGGGGTTTCCCCCCAATGAGGAATACCCCGGCGACGCGATGTAGGCCCCCGCATTAGCCGAGAAGACCCCGTTGCCGATAATGCTGGCACTGGTCGTGAAGGTGGCTGGTGCCTGCCGCGAAATCAAGGAGGGTCCCACCTGCGGAGCACTGACCAAAACGGAAAACTTATTTGAGAAGACCTCACCAGGTTGGGCTGTGAGCACTGGTGCCACCTTTGTTTTGCCCAACGGGAGTTGAGCTGACCCCGAGCCCAAAACGGCGGCACCCGGAAAGGTTCCGAAAACCTCTGGAAGGCCTACCGGGGTTGTGTAGAATATGCCGATGTTGTCGGTGGTATCAACATTGGCAATCCACCCATTTGACGTGATTCCAGGCTGCGGCCAAACTGGAGACCCGGTGACTGTGTATGTCCCACCGGTCGACGTCGGGTACATAAAGGCATCAGTGCGGTCCGTATACAGCGTGGGAACCTCTGTGCCCATAAGGTACGCTTCCGCCTGGTGGCTGTAAAGATC
>JAKATV010000359.1 GCA_021818565.1 Planctomycetota bacterium | reverse complement strand
CATACGTCAGCCCGGCCAGAACGCCCCCCACAATCGCCACGCCGCTGCGGGAAATGCCCGGAAACAGCGCCAGGGTTTGTGCCGCTCCAACCGCGGCACCTTGGGGAAACGTTAAATCTTCCGCGTGTTTCCGTTGCTGATCTTCGGC
The DNA here is from genome assembly GCA_021818565.1 of Planctomycetota bacterium. Classification (GTDB taxonomy): domain Bacteria; phylum Planctomycetota; class Phycisphaerae; order WQYP01; family WQYP01; genus JAMDCX01. The sequence goes on along the minus strand of JAKATV010000359.1, from coordinate 5,684 downwards.
CCGCTTTTCGGCGAGTTTCTTCATGTAATCGCCAAGGATCATGATTCCGCCATTGAGAATTAAAAATACGCACACCATCCAGTAAAATCTGGGATCATCAAAAAAGAGCTTGAATTTTTTCTCAAAGGCCAACCCGACCAGTCCCACCACAATCGTGCCGGCCACGAGAAGCCAGGCGAATTTGCTGTCCTGATCATAGACCAGCTTGCCACGCTTCAGACTGCCCAGGTAAGCCCGCACGACTTTTTTCCACTCCTTCCAGAAGAAAATCACCAGAGCCAACGCGGTGGCCAGATGCAGGGCCACGACAAAACTGAGAAAATTCTTGTTATTGGTATTAAAATGCCAATGCAGCAGATGCTTAAAAATAATGATCTGTCCCAGCGAACTCACGGGAAAGAGTTCCGATACACCCTGCAATATGCCTAGAAGGACCGCTTGCAGCAGCGTTAAATGTGTGGTTGCGGCGGGATGAATCATGATAAAACCTCGTGATAATCAAACAAATTCCGATAACTTCCCGGCATCATGCAACATGCGCATTCGCCTTGCGTTTGGTTTTGTACCAGAGGCTCCTAGAATATGCCAGTGAAATGTTGTGCGTTTCGGAAATATACAATGACTCTACGAACCCATCCGTGGCCCAGAAAATCACCTGTCAGCGTTCTCCGGCGGATACTGGCATTATCCGCCGGTGGCCTTGCGGCCATAACCGCATCTATCTTCACAGCGACATTCGCCGGTGCCTCGTCCGTGCCGCAGCCGCCTGATGTGCTGTTAAGCCGGGCCATCGCCGCCCAGCGGAATGGCCGATGGGTTGCGGCGCTGGCCGATGTGCAAAAAGCCATCCATGCCGGTAATACCCAGCCCGCCGCCATCAATCTGCTCATCGCCGCCGCCCGGCAGCAACATCACATTGGAGCAGCTTATTTGCTGGTAGCGGACTTGGCCGCGCAACACCGGATAACGGTTTCACAAAGCCGGGATATCGTGGAAGCCTTGATTCGCCGCGGCCCGGTTCAGACGCTGCCGGAGCAACTTGTACATGCCCGTAATCACAGCGGTTATGGCACGCAGGCTCAATGGGCCTGGAGGGATTATCTGCTTGGCGTGGCCGCGGCGGAAAGCGGGCAGCCTAAGCAGGCGATTAACTGGCTGCAGGCCTCTTGCCTGGCAAACGCCAAATTCTGGCCCGCCACAGAATTGCTGGCGGATCAGTTGGCCACGGATTACCAGTTTGCCGCGGCAGAGCAATTGCTTGCCTCCGCGATCAAAGCGAACTGGCATCCGCGGCAGGCATACCATGACCTCATTGGGATTTATTCCGCTCAGGATCGTCTGCGCAAAGCGCTTGTTCTGGCTCAGGTGGCCGCCGGTAAATATAAAACCTCCCCTGAATTTCAAGTGCTTGTGGCGCGCATATATGGCCTGCGCCAGCAACAGAATATTGAACAGATTGTTTTGATGCGTGCGGTGCAAACATTTCCGCGTTTCAAGCCGGCGTATCTGGATCTGCTGGATTTAGCACAAAACAACGGCGATGGTGCCTTGATTGAAAATATCAGCCGCCAGTACATCCGCCGTTTTCCCCGCGATATATTTTCCACCGTTCTGCAATCCCGTCTGGCGGCGCAGCAGGGCAATGCGGTTCTTTCCGGACGAATTCTTACCCAGGCCATGAAGAAAAAGCCGGCCGATTTACAACTGTGGCTCGGCCGCATTGAGCTGGCCATGGCGCTCAAGCAGACCCAAGCCGCGACTTTATTGGCCCGTCACGCACTGGTGCTTAACCCGGACAGCCTGTTGTTAAACCAGACGCTTTGCGGGTTGCTCGCCTCTCGTCCGCGGGAAGCCATTGCCACGGCTCAGGCGTTTGCCAACCGGCACCCGCAATCTCCAGCGGCTCAACAAGCCTATGTCCAGACGCTTCTGCAATATAAACGCCTGGCTTTATGCAAGGCGTTTTTACATCCGCTGATTAAACGCTACCCCGCGGGGCGTTGGATTCAGCAATCCTGGGCGGATTATCTGGATGCATCCCACGACTATCAGGCCGAGCGAACTTTTCTGATCAAGCTCACCTCCGGCCCCGCACCGCGCGTTTCGGATCTGTTGCTGCTGGCCACACTGGATTACAAACTTCATGATCTCGCCGGAGAGGAAGCAGCCTATAAAGCGGTGCTGAAGCTTGAGCCGGCGAATTCCATGGCCGCCAATGATCTGGGCTATACCCTGACGGTGGAAAATAAGGAATTGCCTTATGCCCGGAAGATTATTGAAATCGCGGTAAGAAATCACCCCGGCGATGCCGCATCACGCGACAGCCTGGGCTGGGTGCTTTATAAACAGGGGCATTATCAACGCGCGTTGGAGCAATTGAAGCAGGCTGTGCAACTGCCCGGTGGTCAATCGCCTGAGGGTCTTGAGCATCTTGGCGCGGTTATCGACAAACTTGGTCATCGTGCGCGGGCCATCGGGATCTGGAAATTGGCTCTGAAACAATTTGGCCCTTCTCCGAAACTTTCGCCGCATCAGCGGAAGGTGAAACGGCGTATCGAGAAGCGCATTAAAAAAGCCAAACTTTTCCAGGACATGCAAAGCGCCGGCGGAAAAATGATGTAACACCTGCCGCTGACAATATCATCCGCCGCTGTGCCGCCGCAGACATCGGCAAGCCTTGGCGCGAGCCACATTTTCCGGACGGTCAAAACATTCACAACGCATCGTTCGCTTGCCGATGGCGCAAGATTGATTATCTGAAAATAAGCCGGCGTGCCATCCGATCAATCGGATGGCACGCCTTGCTGATTTGAAACAATGGCCAAACCCTACCGTTGGCTCATGGAAAGCCGGATGCAGTCATATGCCATAAAACTGGTCCAGTTGGCGCGCACCTGGCGGGCTGGTTTCCCCGTGCCGGGCAATGCCGACGCAAAGGATAAAGACACGGTGTTTTCGCCGGCTTTCAGCAGCTTGCGCGGGAAATGGAAGTTTTCAATGATCAATTCCCCATACGGTGCCGTTCGCACATATTGCAGGCCGATATTGGTATGGATTTGTCCAATCCGGTGGCCATTGGCAAAAACATTCAATCGTGCATAGCGTCCGCCGCAGACCATGGTCAGCACAGGCGAGCCGGCCGGTACTTTCTTGAGTTTAAAGTCAATATTCCATGTGGTCGGCGTGTGATGCCCCTGCACGATGGCGGGTTGCAGATAATTCCAGTCGCGGGCCGGTGTGCTTTTCCCGATGATGTAATTCACGCCATGCGGAAAATCTTTCCCGTACCGCAGATAGTTCTCCCAGATATGGAAGTTTCCACCATTACGGAATTCCGTAACCGTCCGGTTGGGCGTGCCGATCTGCCAGAGCGTCCTGCCGAAGGACAGCGGTGTAAGGGTGATGGTTCCCTCGTGATCCATCCCGCCGTTTTTCACGACAATGCCGTTCTTGCGAACCTCACCGAGTATGCCGCTTTTCCAAACAAACAGATCATAATGCCCCGGCTGGATATTTTTAATGGTATATGAACCGTCGGCTTTCGCGCGTGTCCAGTACATATAGGAATTGATATTGCGCAGCCAGTCGCCATACAGATTCTTCGGCACTTTATTGGGCGGCAGACTCAGTATGACCCAGGCGTTCCGCGGGGATCGGCCATTGGCGATTTTAACCGTTCCGGTAACCTCGCCGCGCTGGTGATAAGCCTTGTTGTGCAGCCATGCAAAAGGCCATTGGTTTTCCTTCTGCAAGGCCTTGTGTTTGGCGGCAATCCACATCGCATCGGTATTGGCTCCGGTGTTGAGATAAAAATACATCGGACCGTAAAGCTTCTGCCAATGCGCTGATACATATGTACATGCCGGAACGTAATATTTGTTCTCCAGCGAGATAATAAACAAAGGTCCGACGAACGCGGTCATCTGCAGCGTCGGCTCGGTACCGCCAAGAAAGCTGCGGCTGGGAAAAATCAGCCACATTCCATATTTCGGTCCGGCCAATCCCAATACGGGGCTCATCTGTTCGTAATTCATCCATTCGTGTTTGGCATCCACTTCGCCATTGGGCAGTCGCCAGGTGGCCTGATAGATGTCCGGATATTGCAGATAGTTCTGCCGGGGAAAACCCAGACTGATCGGTCCGCGCAGATTATCATTGAGCATTTTGGTGGTAAATAAACTGCGCGTGGCCGCCACAAGAAAATTAAATTCCAGGGCAATGCTTTGCGCATTGCCGGGATAAATGCTCTGCGGCATGGCCTTGCCGGTCATATTCTTCAGCAGAAAATAGACGTAAAAGCCATGATTGCCGCGCCGCAGTACATAATGCTCTTCCCAGGTCAGCGGTGCGGTATCGGTGGCCGGGAAGGTGTATACATATTCCGCCTCTCCACGGCTGTTATGCGTAATGGCCTGCTGAAAGTTTTTGTTAATGGCGCTGCCGCCCAGCTTTTGCAGCCACTGCCGCTCAAACATGTTCGTGGCTTTGCTCTTGCGGAACGCCAGAATGTGATGCACCCAGCGTGAATGTACCAGATTCGGACCATGATCCAGTTGCACCGATACCGGTCCGGGATCAATGCTGGTCCGGTTAAACACCATCCGGACAATGCCGTTGCTGAAAATTGTCTCATTGCCTTGATGGCTAACCCTTACCGCTGCCGCCCGCTTGCGGGATGCGGTATGCTCCGCCAGAGGATATTGGACCGGATTCAGGCGATGCAGATCATCGCGGACCTGCCACCGCACATACGCCGCGGAATCGTGCAGGGCCTGCCGCAAAGCGGGTTCCGCGGCCGCCAGAGCCTGTAATGTCACATGCCCCAATGCTTCTGCCGCCCGTGCCCGCACCACCGGTTCCCGGGATGTCAGCAGGGCATGGGTTAACACCGTTACACCCGGTGCGCCGGCTTTCTCCAGCCGGAGCATCGCCAGGTCGGTTAAATGCCGATACACCGCATTGGAATGCGGCTGGAATGCCAATATCCAGTCGGTGGGCTTTAAAAACCGCTCATGCGTCCACCAGACGGCCCTTAAGGCCCATAGCCGCAGTTTAAGAGGATTGCCGGCATCGCGAATCATCTGAAGTTCATCCGGAATCGCCGGCTTGGCGGCCGGACCGATTTCCGCCAAAGCCCGTATGGCGGCATACCGTTGTGCGGGCTGACTTAATAAGGTCATGAGGTATTGCGCGGATTGGCTTTGGCTTATGCCCAGATGAGCCAGACCATACCGGGCCGCACGCCGTACATAAAAGTCATTGTCCAGCAAAGCCCGCTTAAGTTCCGGAATCACCCATCGGCCCAGCTTCCGCGGCCCGATATTCACCAGCAGTTGCACCACCGCCAGACGCATACGCGGCGTGCCAATGTTCATGGCGTCAAGTAAATCGCCCCGGGCGGATTTCCCCACCGATTCCACCACCGTATCCATGGCCCGACGGGCGGTGCCGCGAATCAGAGGTACCGAATCTTCCGTGGCATTGATCAGGGCCGGTAATACCCGCAATCCGCCCAGTGCTTTTAACCGTTCCACCGCCTGATACCGCCGCGACCAGGAATCATCATCTCCAAGCACCGACTCCAACTCCTCGGCGGTGGTGGAAACCAGTCTTCGCATGGGAACCAGCCGAATATCATCCAGATATACCTTGGCCAATCCATAACCGCTCATCAGAGGGCCAAG
>JAKATV010000185.1 GCA_021818565.1 Planctomycetota bacterium | reverse complement strand
CTTTCACGATAATCGTCTTTTGCGGCACATTGATGCCGGCAATGGCACTGAACCGTACGCCGGAGCGAGCCATATTTTCGGTCTGGATTTGTTTGCCATCCACATAACCGGTAAACCGATCTCCGTGGATCACCAGTCGAATATCGTACCAGCGTCCGGGTTTTACGGTAAAGCCGCTATGCCAGCCGAGGCCGGAGCGTTGTGAACCTCGTGTGTGTTCAAAGCCGGTGGCGGTATCACCCCATCCGCCGAGATTCCACCAAACGTAATGGTGAAGGCCTCGGATATTGAACGCGATCAAAAACCCTTCGGCACCGCCGAGTTTTCGCGCCTGAACATTAAGCGTGTAGTTGGCGGGAAACTGCCTGGAATGCAGCACGGTCATGAGATTCGTGCCGGCACCGGTCTGTTGGTAGCTGCCGTCACGCACGGACCACTGGCCGGCTACCGGGGTCCATCCGGAGCTGCCGGCGGTGAAGTTGGATTTATACAATGTTTTCCCGCCAGCGGTCACGGTAATGTTTCGGAATTCCGACTGCGTATTCCATGCCCCCAGGCCGATTTCAACACCGGATGTGCCGGGCTTAACAGCGTTCATGGGCCGGTGTGCAATCGCCATCGGCAGCATCCGGGTGGGGCGATTCTCCGAATACATTTGCTGAACATAATATGAAACCGTGCCGCAGGCGCGGGAACTGTCGAATCGAATCATATCCGGATGCCACTGGCTGCCCTGGACATTCACAAACAGCGGCGCATAAGACGCAATGCGGACAATATCGGAATTGCGTTCCAACCCACCCATAAATGCGGCCTCCGCCAGGGCGGCTCGCAAATTGCCTGTGCCGCAGTTATGCGTTACGGCATATTCACCCACGAACACCTTGGGGCCGCTACGGCTGCGATGATCGTACATATGGCGGTTGGACCAGAACCAGCTTGGCGTATTGTAATAATGATCATCCACCATATAAATGGGCGCTTTGCTCAAATGCGCGCGACCGGTGTAAATTGTTTTCAGGTGCGGGAATTGGGCCATCAGGCCATCGTAAACGGCTTTGTAGCGCGGTGGATAATAATTGGTGAGATTCCACCAATCCTCATTGCCGATTTCAATGCGATTTAAATGAAACGGCGCGGGATGGCCGTACTTCGCCCGTAATGCACCCCACTTGGTGTCCACTGGAGCGTTCGCAAATTTGACGGCATCAATGGCGCTTTTTACCCAGGGGGCCATCTTTTTCATTGGAACCACATCCGTGGCTCCCAGTGAAATACCGCAGTTAAATCCAAACAATGGCTTGGCATGCAATTCCTGGCACATTTCCAGAAATTCCAGATACCCCAGTCCGTCGGTCACCCAATATCCCCACGGATTCCAGTGCCCCGGACGATCCGCAAGCGGGCCGATGGTCTTCTGCCACAGAAAACCTTCCGCCAGCGAATTTCCCTCAATATAGTTGCCGCCGGGAAACCGCACAAATGACGGATGAAGGGCCGCCAACATACGGGCCAATTGTGGCCGCAAAGGCAATCCACGCCAGGTTTTTTTCGGGAATAGATTGACAATATTAAAATATATCGATCCGTGGCCTGACAACACGAAAGCCAGTTTCCCCATTGGATCGCTGCCATGGCTTTTCAATACCGCATGAAAATCGGTCCAATGGCCGGAGATGCCATTGATAACCGTAGACCCGAGCACTTTTCCGTCGGCCGCCAGCAGTTCGGCTGTAACACTGCCGCCCATACCCGGACTTTTCCGGGCGTAAAAGCTTAATTTGTAGGATCGCCCTGTTTTAAAGTTCATCCCCCAATAACCACTATTGACCAATTTAACCGATCCTGGGGGAGTGGTGTAGTAAACGGTCACGCGTGCCGCTAACGGATTGATCTTATTCAATGCGTGATTGGAATCCACCCACAGGCTTGCCTGCCGCGGAGCTTTGCTGGACAACGACCACCCGGCTGGATGATTCTGATTGTCGATCCATTTGAATGTTCCATTCTTGACCAATTGGGCATAAAGTCCACCTTGGCCGGCATAATTAATTTCCTCAAAAAATATTCCCCATAAGTTTGGCGAAACGTGAATACCGGGCTTGGCTACATTGATTGTCATATCCGTAGTGGCGGCAAAAAGAGGTTTGCCGCACAAAAGCACCATGGACAAGGTTGCCAGCACAATGCCCATAACCCCGGTTTTTTTGAGTAATGAATAACGCATGACAGAAACTCCTCACGCACAGTGGCCGCGTAACTGAACTTTGTAACAGGCTCTTGCTGACTGATCCCGGTTGGGTCGGGAAAAGCACCCGCATTTTATTCGCCGAGCCGAAAACTATGAATACGTTAACCGAAATTTCCGGCAATGAGTACCGCTGGAAACCGCCCCGGGCCGCTTAATTATCAATTTGTCCCTGTTTCCTTTACTTTTTGTCAAATCCATTGCAGCTGCACTGGGTCAAAAGAACGTATTCATAACCCCGCGGGCGGGCGCATACAATGGCCAATGAAAGTGCGATGACTCACGATCGACAATCGACGAACTTGGGATATGTGGTTGGCGGGTGGCTTGGGATTCGGGGATCGAGAGGTTTCGTGGCAGTTGGTAATGGCAGGATTGATGAATGGATGTTTTCATAACGCTTTGTTCTGCCGGAGTTAGCCGGTAGAATCTATAGTAAGACAGTTTGATATCGATTTGCAGTTGTTGCGGCGTATCAGGCTGTATGTGATGGAGTATGATGGGTATGGTTGATCAAGCACGCATAGACCGGTTCAAGAGCATGACCGAAGCAGACCCGCAAAACGAGCTTGGATTTATGTCCTTGGGCAGGGCTTATGTGGAAGGCCAGATGTATAAAGAGGCCATTCCCGTGCTGATGCGGGCTTTGCAGCTTAAATCCGGGCTGTCGCCCGCTTATGTTCTCCTGGCGGAGGCCCAGCGTGGTGTAGGCGATCCGGAGGGGGCTGTGAATACGCTTACGCGCGGCTATCGGGTTGCCCATGATCAGGGTGATCTGATGCCCAGAAATCAAATGGCGGATATGCTCAAGGAACTCGGATCTCCGATTCCGGAAACCAAACAGGCGGAACTTACGCCGGAATTGGTGTCCGCCGGTAATATTCAGTGCCGTCGCTGCGGGCGCATTGGCCCGAAAATGAAAGATCGACCCTTCAGCGGAGCCTTGGGAGAACAGATTCACGCCAGTATTTGCGGGCCGTGTTTCCAGCTTTGGATTCGTGAGGGGACGAAAGTGATCAATGAATTGCGGCTGAATCTCACGGAGGCGTCAGCACAGGAAATTTACGACCAGCATATGATGACGTTTCTTGGCTTGAATTGATGTAAGATTGTGGCAGATGGCGGTGCGGCAACAGGCACGCACGGCTAAAGTATTAATCTCATACCAGCGAGGTGATGCATGGAAATGCAATTGTTAACCAAGGAAGAAAAAAAGAAGCTTGAATCTCAGCTCAGGCAGATGATCGACCAGCGTCCGCATATCTCGGCGCGCATTGCCGAGGCCCGGGAAAAAGGGGATTTGAAGGAGAACGCCGATTATCATGCCGCGCGGGAAGAGTTATCCCTCCTGGAAGCGCGTATTAAGGACATGGAAGCCCGCTTGCGTGCGGCATCGGTTGTAAACCCGGATGATATTCCCGCTGACATGGTATTTTTGGGCAGCACTGTAAAAGTTCGGGATCAGAAAAGTGGCGATGAGGAGATCTTCCGCCTGGTCGGGGAATTAAACACCGATGCGTTTAATTCCGATGCCGAGATCATGGAGGTTTCCGCTAAAAGCCCACTGGGTGAAGCCCTGATGCGCGCCAGGGTCGGACAACTGGTGCGCGTATCGGTGCCCCGTGGGGAAATCCATTACACGGTTCTTTCCGTAGGCTGATTTACCACTCCGCGGGCCGGCCGGAAAGCTTTTGAGGACTATGCGGCGGTATGCCGTGTGACAATCATGAGTGAAACTCCGGTTCAATTCGTCGTGCGCCAAGCAGGGACTTCTGAAGTCTTAGCCTCCGATTTGCCGTTAGAAACCGGTCAGGTTCCGCAGTCGGATGATCACGTTCAAGGTGACACCCACTTTGCCGTTTCGGGGACTTCCACTTCCGGCGGTGATAATTGCCTGCTGGAACCCGATGACCAAGCTGCGCCGCCCGCGGATCTTCTTGCGCTGACACCGCATAACGCCTTATCACCCGATGAGGCGGCTGAACTGGCCTGGCTGGCTGAAACACGCCGCATCATTATCCTTCGGCTTAAAGAGTTGGTTATTCCAGTGTCAGCATTGTTATGTTTCCTTTTGGCCGTGCTCATTGAAGCAGCTCTGGTGGCGACAACATTATGGGTTTTGCATTGGCGTGCGATGGGCGGAGGTGGCGGTACCGAGCAGGGCAACGGTTCGGCAACCGCGGTCGGGGGGATTATTCAATCCGTCGCAGATGACAACCTTGCATCCAATCCGGCCGCCCGGTGGCACCCGGGCCCGCTGCCGGCACCTCCTCATTTGCCCGATAAGCCCCTTTTCATGCCGCATCCCCAGGCTCTGGCCCTTTTGGATAACGCCAATGCACTTCATGCCACGTTACCAATAATTGGTATCAAGCGTGATCACAACGCCTGGGCTGCTCCGGCGAATCAACCGGCACCCAAAGCGCTGCGGACCAAAATATCGCAACGCCAAACCCCCAGTACCGGTGCGCGCAGCCGTGGTCCGCAGCCGGATTCGCGCGGTGCCCAGCCCGACGCGGCTGGTGGTGGTGCTGGTGCGGTGGTACAGTTATTCAAGCCCGGAGCACAAACCAGCCTGGGATCCGCCACCGGCGGCGGACCGGGACGCGGTCGCGGGGCCGGTGTCGGTGGAGGGGGAAGTATCGTCAAGCCGCCGCCCAACCCGATCATGCCTCTGAGATATCAATTTGCGTGGCCAGCGCATCTGGTGAATCCAAAATTTCAATTGACGATTCGTCGCGATGGTACGGTGGCTGATGTGAAAGTGTTAATATCATCCGGGCACGCCGGTATTGATCAGGCGATTATCAATGCGTTGATGCAGGCGCGGTTTCTGCCCAATATCGTGGGCGGAAAGCCGGTGCAGAGTAAATTTGTTATTCGTTATCAACTTACATCCTGAATGCCCGGACCGGTTCTCCGGAGGTAAGATTTGATTCTCACTCGCACGAACAATGTTCTATGGAATGTGGCATGGCCGGAAAAAAACGCAACACGCCCCAGTTTGATATCGAAAAATCTCTCCATGATCGCCGGTTGGAACAGGTTATATTCCGGCACGGAACTTTGGCCACGGTAATTAAATCCATCGGCTATTATGGACTTTCCGCACTGATCTGGCCGCGATTTATTGCGCCCAAACGCTGGAAGCTTACGCGTTTTGACGTTGCGATGCCGTATCTTCCGGCCGCATTTGACGGCTATAAAATGGCCCAATTAACAGATTTGCATACCGGTCGCACCGATCAGAGCTACCTGCGCCGGGTGATAAGCGAACTGGTGGCGGAGAAGCCGGATATCATTGTCATTACCGGTGATTTAATTGAATATCGCGGCGGTTCGCTGGATAAGCTTGAATCGCTGTTGCCGATGCTCTGCGCCGGCGATGGTGTGGTGGCCATTTTCGGCAATCATGATTATCACGAATATTCCTGGCGGCATGTCGGGCCCCGCTCTGCGCATCGTGCGATTCATAAGCGTTTGCGCAAGCTGCTGGATAAACACCGGATCAAACTGCTGTGCAATACGCAGCACACCGTTGAGCGCGGTGCAGCCAGGCTTTACATTGTCGGAATGGATGAACTCTGGACCGGCAACGCCGATGGCCAGGCAGATCGG
>JAKATV010000520.1 GCA_021818565.1 Planctomycetota bacterium | reverse complement strand
GAAATCCAGGCCATTCTGACCAAGGTTCGCTGCGCTGTCGTAACAGAATATATTGTCATTATTCTGGCCTACATAGGGATTAACCTCCCAACTCACATGGCCGTCGCCAAAGCCGACGTTCTGGCCGTCACCGTTATGATTGCCGGAGTTGTAGATGTAATTTCCATACGTATTTGCGCTGGGGAGAATATTTGTTATGCGCTGAATATTGGTTCCCGCCCCGTTGCCACCCTCGGGAACCGGCGCGATATCGCAGGCGAGGGGAACGTCGGAACCGGCCCGAGTGCTCCACCACGCGCCCGGCTGCCCATCCGCCTGCCATGGATAAGCAATCGAATAGCTTTCCCCTTGGCCATTCTTATCAGGATTAGTCTGGCCGGGCGTCATATAGCTGAAACATGTGTACATAGCACTGTCCGTTGCAGTGCTTCCCGTGTATTCAAGAGAAGGCCCAATGGAATATGGGCTGGAAGGACAAATAAAGCTCTTGGTAGTCATCTGGCCGTTGAGTACCAGCAGCCACATACACTGCATGGGACAGGCAACGGCCGTCGACCCAGCCGGGTTTCCGATGGCACTACTGGTGTAATACATTTGCATCATCGACGGGCCGCTATTATTCACGCTGGCACCAGACACCCCCGTCGGGGCGTTATAAAAGGTGCCAGATGTATTTCCAGGCGTCGTCGGGAATACCCCTTTATTGCTCTGGGCATAAATCACAACTGACTGCACCAGGCTGCGTACATTGGCGGAGCATACCGCCCGGTTCGCCAATTCCTTGGCCCGCGCCAATGCGGGCAGCAGAATGGCAATCAGCAGGGCGATAATGGAAATCACCACCAGCAATTCAATAAGGGTAAATCCCTTTCTAGATTGCGGCGGTACCGATGGGGGATACTTGTGGGATAGCATGGACACATCCTCCAGAAAAAAATGTTGTAAATACGACAAGGATAAATTCCTTCATGGACACAGTTATTCTGGAAACGGACCAAGCCTTTCCAGATTCAAAACTTCTTCTTCGCGCCTTACCCTTAGCTTAGGTTCTTGTGAACCTGAATTTCTGCCCGAGCGGCTGATATGGTTAGCCGCATTAAGCGTTCCGGCATGGGTGACACCCTGATGCCCGACGGGCTGGTACGCTCAACATCACATAGTGTACGATATGAAAAAGGTAATGTCAAGCGAATTGTATAAAAATTCTTTGCAATTAAAATTTTACTATTATTATTTTGTGCGCACTTTTTTGCGCTTATAGGCAAATGGTTGAAATTGGGCCATAAAATCACCATATTTAAAATAAGATGATCCCATTATTAGGTTTTAAATCAATTATTTTGGCCTATAAGTAAAAGGCTCTGCACCTGTGATCAGCCCGGCGCAGGGAAATATTCCATCGCACTGAGTTGCCCCCGGACTGCATCCGATTTAGCGCATAAAATACAAGTTATTCTACTTGCATAGCGCGAAGATTCGTTATAGAATAATACATTGTTAAGCGCACAGGTGCGCACGAACATAAGATGTGTTCTACACTTTGATCAGGAGGTTTCCACTATGGTCGGCAGCACACTCACCAAAGAACAAACAACCAATATGAAGCGTTCCACCGCGATCCCCGCAGACCAGTTGAAGCCTGTCGTGGCCCAGATCGTGGCGCATCAGAAAATTTACGACCTGCACACCCACCTCTATACCCCGCGCTTCGGCACGCCCGTGGCCAATAGCACCGGGAAAACAGATCCCACCGGGTTAATGCTCTGGGGCGTGGAGGAATTGGTGACGTATCATTATCTTGTGGCGGAAGTCTACCGCGTGGTGCCCGCTTCTAAACTTCCTTATGAGGAATTTTGGAAATGGCCGAAATCCCGCCAGGCGGATCATATATGGAAATATCTATTTGTTGAAAATACCCCCGTCAGTGAGGCCTGTCGCGGCGTACTGACCACCCTTGGTAAACTCGGGCTGGATCCTAATGAAAAACACCTGGATGCTTACCGCGACTATTTTGCCAGGCAAAATCCCAGCCAATATATTGATAAAGTCATGGAGTTAAGCAATGTCCATACCATCACCATGACCAATCCGGTTTTTGATGATAATGAACGGGATCGCTGGCTGGCCGACAAAACCGTCGGATCCGACCCGCGGTTCAAAGCCGTTCTGCGCATTGACCCCCTGCTGCGGAATTTCCCTCAGGCGGCGGCCAAGCTTGCCGATTGGGGCTATCAGGTTCATGGCGACCCCTCCGCTCAAAGTATTGATGAAGTTAAGCGATTTCTCAATCAATGGCTGGATCGCCAGGATGCCATTTATATGGCCGTCAGCCTGCCGCCGGATTTCCGATATCCCGCCAACCAGACCGACACCTTGGCGTTGGCTGGTCAAACGATTTTGGAAAAAGCGATTCTGCCCGTCTGCGCGGAGCGTAAAATGCCCTTCGCCATGATGATCGGATCGAACCTCCGCACGCAGCCGGAATTACGCGATGCGGGCGACACCTCTGGCATCTCGGATGTGGCCAGCGTCGCGCGCTTGTGCCGCGATTTCCCCGGCAACAAATTCCTGGTCACCATGCTGGCCCGGGAAAATCAGCATGAATTATGCGTAACCGCCCGAAAATTTGGCAACCTCATGCCGTTCGGCTGCTGGTGGTTTCTCAATAATCCCAGCCTGATTACCGAAATTACACAGATGCGCTTTGAATTGCTCGGCACCAGTTTTATTCCGCAACATTCCGATGCGCGCATTTTGGACCAGTTGGTATATAAATGGGATCACAGTCGCAAAGTGCTGGTCAACGTCCTTACCGATATGTATACCCGGATTGCGGAAACCGGCCGTCTTATCACAAGGGAAGATATTGTGCATGATGTTGAAAAGTTGTTAAATGGGAATTTTCAGGCCTTTCTGGCCCAATAAGGTCCGGACCGCCAACTGGGAATACGCCCGCAGGCATCGCCGGGAAATTTGACTCACCTGTGGAGGAGTTCCGCCGCCGACAGATGATAACCACAAGAACTATGGATATGATTCGCTACTAATTCAATAGATGTCTATTTAAGAAGGAATAAAGCAGCATGGAACTCGCAAAATTCAGCATGGGTATTGGAGATCGTTTTGGCCGTCAGGGTAAAGCCCAACTCGAAGCCTTTGTATTGGCCGGCCAAAAAGGTGCCAACATCATTCCTGTATGGAATAAATCGAACCGGGAACATTTAATTGTTCATACCGAACCCCGCGAAGTGCGCCTCGAAGCGGACGCGGCGGTTAAGGTTCTCGGCTGGAAGCATCCCTATCATGTGGATGCCGATCACATCGGCATGAAAACCGTGGATCGTTTTCTGGCCCCCAGTGATTTTTTTACCATTGATGTCGCCGACTTTATCGGCAAGCCCGCCGAAGAATCGGCTATTACCAGCCTGGTAAAAGATCTGCACAAACTGTGCGGCTCGCCGGCCATCGCGCATCTCTCATCGCCTATTAAAATCGATGAAGCGGCCATTACTCGCGTGGGTAAAAAATACCTCGCCGCCGTGCAGGAAGCCGGGCGAGTGTTTAAGCATATTGCCCAAGCCAAAGGCGCGGATCGCTGCATTATTGAAGTTTCCATGGATGAAACCGACAGCCCGCAAACACCGGATGAACTGCTGCTGATTCTTGCCGCCATCGGCCGGGAAGGCATTCCGATTCAGACCATCGCTCCGAAATTCACGGGACGGTTTAATAAACGCGTGGATTATGTGGGCAATGTGGAACAATTTGAAAAAGAGTTTAATGATGATCTGGCGGTCATCGCGTACAGCGTGAAGGAATTCGGCCTGCCGAAGAATCTGAAACTAAGTGTCCACTCCGGCAGCGACAAATTCTCCATCTATCAGCCCATTCGCCGGGCCATCAAAAAGCACGATGCCGGACTGCACATTAAAACCGCCGGCACCACCTGGCTGGAAGAAATTGGCGCTGTGGCCGAAGCGGATGAGGCGGGATTGGCGTTGGTGCGCGAAATGTACGGCGAAGCACTCAAGCGATTCGATGAACTTTGCGGCCCCTATGCGTCGGTCATTGACATTAAACGCGAGCGCCTGCCCAGCGTAGAAACGTTAAACCATTGCTCCGGCGCGGATATCGCCGCCGCGATCCGTCACGAACCGCATTCGCCGAAGTTTAACAGCGATCTGCGTCAACTGCTGCATGTTGGATATAAACTGGCCTCCGAACGCAAAGACCGCTTTAACGCGCTTTTGGATAAGCACGCGGCCTTTGTCGGTAAACATGTCACGTACAATCTGTTCAACCGTCACATTGAAAAATTGTTCTGTTGAACACAGACCACCGGATGGCCATCCGGTGGTAGATCCACTGCCGCGAACCCATCACCGGGTTGCCGCCACGGTGCTCTGCGACGCGACGCCCCGAAAGCACGTGTTGATACTGCGGTGGTGGATCTAAGACAATGGATAAACCGCAGACTAACAAACAAGGAGCTTTATGAAAATTTTATTGACCACCACAAGTTTCCAAGACACGCCGGGCAAACATCAGGAACTGCTCAACGGTGCCGGCTTTGATATTGTCCGGGCACGCGGACCGCTTACCGAGCAACAGATGCTGGACCTCGTGGCGCAACAGGGCCCCTTTGATGCGCTGTTAAATGGCGATGACCAAATCACCGCTAAAGTTATTGACGCGCTCCTGCCCCAGATGAAAGTAATTGCCAAATACGGCATCGGCCTGGATTCCATTGATCTCCAATACGCCACGCACCGGAAAATTCCCGTCTTGTTTACACCCGGAGTCAACGAAACCACGGTCGCGGAACACGTCTTTGGCCTGATGGTTGCCGTGGCCAAACAGTTCTGGTTCCATCTGAATTCCGTAAAGTCCGGGCGATGGGATCGCAAAACCGGCTGTGAACTGCGCGACAAAACCCTGGGCGTGGTGGGTATGGGGAGAATAGGTAAGGAAGTCATCAAGCGCGGCGTGGTTTTCGGCATGAAACCCCTGGCGTTTGATCCCTATTTTGATGAAGCCTTTGCCGCCGCGCACGGCGTAACCCGCATGAACTCATTTGATGAGCTATTCAGTGCCGCCGACGTAATCAGTCTGCATTCCAATCTCACCGATGAAACCCGCGGAATGATCAATAAAAGAACGCTGGGCCTTATGAAAGACGGAACAATCCTGATCAATACCGCGCGCGGTGGACTGGTGGTAGAGGAGGATATCGCCCAGGCGTGCAAAAGTGGAAAACTTCGCGGCTACGGCACGGATGTGGTCGGGCATGAGCCTATCGATCCGCATCATCCATTTATTAAAATTGACAATATCATTGTTACACCCCATATCGGCAGCCGAACGCTCGAAAGCGTGCAGCGCCAAGGCGTGCGGGCGGCGGCCAATCTGGTGAATTTTCTTAATGGCCATTCTGATTACATTCAGGCCAACAAGTTTTAACCTCCGTATTGACAACCCCGACGAAAGCGAAGATAACGAGGCTAATATGATCAACACCCCAACGACTGAATTTGTTATGCCGATCGCCATGCACAACCACATCGTGCGGGCTGCGTATATTCATCGCGGCTTTACGCCCGAAGAATCCGCCGCCGCCGCCCGGTTCAGCGATCTTACTGCGCTGCACGGCATCAAAACCCATAACGCCATCAAGGCCCTGCACCTGGATGAACTCTTTGGCTCCAAGGCCGGTGGCTGTGTGCCCGGGGCCACAATTGAAGTGTTGCCGTCGAAGTTCAAAGCCGTCGCGCGCTGGAACGCCAACCGCAAACTTGGGCAGGCCACCGCCTTTGCCGCCATGGAACACTGTATGAAATTGGCCGATGAATTCGGCGTGGGCGTTGTAAGTGTGGAT
>JAKATV010000503.1 GCA_021818565.1 Planctomycetota bacterium | reverse complement strand
ACGCCCCGGCCTTTAACATCTTTGGTATGGGCCCCTTCGATCTCGCCGCACACCCGTACGCATCGGGCGCAAAGGATGCAGCGGTTCTGATCCAGACGCATGTAGTCGTGCGAATTATCCACCGCCAGATGGGGGAAGCGATAAGGGAATCGTACATGATCGATTTCCAGCTTGGTTGCCATATTTTGTAATTCGCAGTGCCCATTGCTCACACACACTGAGCACACATGATTCCGTTCCGCAAAGAGCATTTCAACAATCATCTTGCGGTACTGCTTCAAACGCGGCGATGTGGTGCGTACGTTCATACCCTCGGTACATTCTGTGGCGCAGGCCGCGTGAAGTTTTGGTGACGCGGCGATTTCCACCATGCATAGTCGGCAACCGCCCCAGACCGTCAATCCTTCCAGATAGCACAGTGTGGGAATGTCAATATTATTCTCCCGCGCTACCTGCAGAATCGTCTCGCCGGAACGGCAACTGATCGCTTTGTCGTCAATGGTCAGCGTAATGGATTGAGTTGTTGAAGTAACTGAACTCATGGGAGCACCTCCAGTTCAATGTGTTCACTAGTGTCGGCACGGGGCGTCTGTCCGCGCGCGGCTTGTGCCTCTGCGATGAGGTTTTGGTATTCCTGCTCAAAATAACGCAGCGTGCTAAGCACCGGATTAGGCGCTGATTGGCCCAGCCCGCACAAGCTGGTTTGCTTGACCATGTCGCACAAATCCTTCAGCAATTGCAAGTCTTCCGGCGTGCCGCGTTTTTTACATATTCGATCCAGGAGTTCGTGCATTTCATACGTGCCCACCCGGCACGGTATGCACTTGCCACAACTTTCAGTCATGCAGAATTCCATAAAGAATCGCGCCACATCGGCCATGTTGCTGGTTTCATCCATCACAATCATGCCGCCTGATCCCATGATGGATCCGGCCTTGGCCAGTGATTCATAATCCACGGTAATATCCAGCAGATCCGCCGGAATACAACCGCCTGAAGGACCGCCGGTCTGCACGGCTTTAAAGGCCTTGCCGTCCGGAATACCGCCGGCGATATCATAGATGATGTCCCGAAGAGCAATTCCCATGGGCACTTCAATCAAACCAGTATTTTTGATCTTTCCGGTTAAGGCGAATATCTTGGTGCCTTTACTTTTTTCAGTTCCAATTTGTGCAAACCAGGCCGCCCCTTTATTGATAATCGGGGCGATGTTGGCATACGTCTCGACGTTGTTAATCAGCGTGGGATAACCAAATAGACCATAGTTGGCCGGATAAGGCGGGCGCGGACGCGGTACGCCCCGCTTACCTTCCACGCTGGCAATCAGGGCCGTTTCCTCGCCGCAGACAAATGCCCCAGCACCCAGGCGCAGTTCAACATTAAAGCTGAATTTTGTGCCGAAGATATTGTGGCCGATCAGTTCATGCCGCCGCGCCAGATTAATGGCTTTGGTCAGGCGCTTCACGGCCAGCGGATATTCCGCCCGGACATATATCACGCCGTTTTCCGCTCCCACGGCATACGCGGCAATAGCCATGCCTTCCAGCACTCGATGCGGATCGCCTTCCATCACGCTGCGATCCATGAACGCTCCTGGGTCACCTTCATCACCATTGCAGATCACATATTTGGTGGTCCCGCCGGCCTTTGAAACCGTGGCCCATTTCAAACCCGTTGGAAAGCCGGCACCGCCCCGGCCGCGCAGCCCGGAATCAGAAATTTCCTGAATGACCTGCGGTGGAGTCATGGTGGTAACGGTTTTAAGCAATGCTTGATAGGCACCATGGGCAATGCAGTCCATGAGATTTTCCGGATCTACAATTCCAAAATGTTCGCGTACCACCAATTTTTGGCGGGTGAAAAACGGCTGTTGCGTATCACATAGCAATTCTTTAATGGGTTGTGTGGCCAGAGCCTCTACAATGGCGGGGGCGTGTTCGGGTTTCACGAACTGATACATCGCCTTATCGGCTTTCACCAACGGGCCGTTGCAGCATAGGCCCATGCAGCCGACGCCTTTAACACATACTTTATCCGACATTCCCCGGCGTTTAACCTCGTCGCTTAGCGCTTTTTGCAGAACATCGCTCTGCAGACTCATGCATCCGGATTCGGTACACACACGGAGTTCGTGCTCAAACGTGTCCGCGCGGGCCTTCTCCATCATTGTCATGAATTCTTCGGGTTTCATGGTTATGCCTTTCTTCCTAAAGTGTCATCCACGGCCGCCAAAAGTTCGGTCGCCGAACGCTTTCCCAAAACCTGTCCGTCCACCACCGCCGTCGGGGCCAGGCCGCAAGCACCGATGCACCGCGCCACCAGCAGTGAAAGTTCCCCATCTTTGGTAGTTTGTCCTTCCGCAATGCCATAATGCCGCTGCACCTCATCAAGGAGTTGCTTCCCGCCTTTGATGTAACAGGCGGTTCCCATGCAGACGACACACACATGTTTCCCCTGCGGCTTGAGCGTGAAAAAATGGTAAAACGTTGCCACACCGTAAACCTTGGAAAGCGGCACTTTCAGCGCTCCGGCCACCCAGCGCATGGATGGAACATCCAGAAACCCGAATGTCTGCTGCACGCTGTGCAGGCTTTCAATCAGGGCGTCGGGTTGGAAATCATTGCGTCGCATGGTGGTCTCAATGATTTTCCACCGTTTATCCTCCGTCGGAGGCTTGGACAAAATCGTGGCTGTTGACATGGTAAAAGCTCCTTAATACCTGTGACATACCGCGCGGGCTTAGCAGATGCGCGGTAACTGTTCTCCATATGGTTTTTGCAACACCCGCCATCCGCCGATGGATGTGTGCAGCGCGCACATTCCATCTTTTTCCGGGGCGACAGATCCAATAATGCACGCGTCTTTTCCCAGTGGATGCTGTCGCATGGCCGCCAGTGCCGCCTGCGCCTGGCCGGGCCGAACGACGACCAAAACTTTTCCCTCATTGGCTATTTCCAGTGGGTCCAGGCCCAGCATGTCGGCCGCATGTTTCGCTTCAGGGTTTACTGGAATCTGTGATTCTTCCAGGTTGATTCGCCAACCGATTCGCCCGGCGAGATCGGCGGTCAGACCCGCTAAGCCCCCGCGCGTCGGATCACGCATAAACACTACTTCCGCAACGGCCCGGCGCAGGGATTCTATTAAACCGTTAAGGGGGGCCGCATCGCTGCGTAATACGCTTCGCACTTCCGGCATTTCACGCGCCAGCATCACTGTCAATCCGTGTTCCGCGATCGGGCCGTTGATAATCAGCACATCACCAGGCTCCACATGGTCCGGGTGGGGCAGCGGCTGGTCGGATAATTCGCCAATTCCGGCGGTGGTCAGATAAATTCCGTCGGCCTGTCCGTGTCCCACCACTTTGGTATCACCGGTAATCACGCGTACACCCGCTTCGCCGGCGGTTGCCGCGACCGAGTCCAGCACGCGCTCCAGCACGGTGCGTTCCAATCCTTCCGCCAGAATCATGGACAGCGCCAAAGCTCTGGGGTGGGCCCCGCATACCGCTAAATCATTGACGGTCCCGCTTACCGCCAAACGGCCAATATCACCTCCAGGAAAAAACAGCGGTTGAACAACATAGCTGTCTATGGTCATGGCCAGCTTGCCCCCGGGGACAACGCCGGAGTCCAGAAGTTGCGATAGCGCCGGATTAGTTAGTCGTGGCAGGACAATCTGGTTAAGCAGTACATCCGTCAATTGGCCGCCGCCGCCGTGCGCCAACGCCACATGCGTAAACCGTGCGGGCATCGTGGGAGCCTGTGTGGATTCGTTATGTAATGGCGTTTTAATCATGATTGCACCTCGAGCAGTTCTTTCGCTTGCCGTCTGGGCAATGCCGCCTGCCTGAAATTCCCGTATTTGAACCACGCCGAGCAAGTCCCCTCGGAACTGACCATACATGGCCCGATTGGGGAAATCGGAGTGCAGGATTTTCCGAAGAGCTTACATTGCACGGGCAGTGCCGCACCGCTGATAACTTTGCCGCAGATACATCCCTTGGGTTCGCGCTCCCGTGGTTCGGGGAGATTAAACCGTAATGCGGCATCAAAGCGTTGATATTCACGGCGCAGAACCAAGCCGCTGTCGGGTATGGTGCCCATGCCGCGCCATCGCGCATCCCCAGGCTCGAAAATCTGCTCCAGCAAGGCCAACGCCCAGCGATTGCCTTTTTTATGCACCGCTTCGGGGTACTGATTCACCAGCGCGGTTTTATTATTTACAACCAACTCGGTCAGGCACACCAGCGCCGCAATCAGCTGCGCCGGTTCAAAACCACCAATCACGCACGATACGCCGAATTCTTTGACAATCGGGGCATAGACCTCCGAACCGATAATCACCGACACATGACCGGGACAGAGAAACCCTTTTATCGCGGGAATTTCTCCACCGGCTAAAAGTGCTCGCATCGCGGGTATGATCCGCTTGTGACTTGCCAGCACGCTGAAATTACTGACATTAAGCCGCTGGGCCTCGCAGATCGCCGCTGCCGTGGCTGGAGCAGTGGTTTCAAAACCCACGGCCGCAAACACCACTTCCTGGCTCGGTTTCTGGCGTGCCAGCTTCACCGCGTCCATACTGCTGTACACAATCTCAATATTCCCGCCACGGGCGCGTGCGGCTTCCATAGTTCCCTGTTTTCCTGGGACACGCAACATATCACCATAGGTGCATAAAATAACATCTTGCCGTAAACCCAGGTCAATGAGCCGGTCAATATCACCCTGCGATGTTACGCATACGGGGCATCCCGGGCCGCTGATGAGTCGCACGTTCGAGGGCATGACGCTTGGCAAGCCGCAGCGAAAGGCACTGGTGGTATGCGTGCCGCAGACTTCCATGAAGGCTACGTCCTGCCCAATCGTTTTCGCGGCGACGTTGAGCCGATGTAACAGGTCATCAACGGCATGTTCTGTCAGACTCATAGCAGGCCTCCTGGCGTGGTCGATGGTTCCAACGAGCGTCCTTGCGGCGCTTCTTGCGCCGCGCGTTCACCGCCTGCCTGCTGCACATCGGCAATCAAGGCCCATGTTTTGCGAGCTTCTTCCGGATCAAGGCGTTCAATGGCAAATCCGGCGTGAATTAAAATCCAGTCGCCGCTCTGGG
Organism: Planctomycetota bacterium; assembly: GCA_021818565.1. GTDB lineage: Bacteria > Planctomycetota > Phycisphaerae > WQYP01 > WQYP01 > JAMDCX01. Next base: position 769 of record JAKATV010000503.1, on the reverse strand, counting down.
CGTCGGGTGTCATCATTGTGTTCACGGGCAGACGATTTCCATGCAGGTCCACCACGCCGTGGTGGCCGTCCTGCTCAATAAGTTTTGCGGGTACTGCTAGGCACATGTTCCACACTCCGTTTTCAATGTTGTTCTGCCGTCCAATCCATTGTTCCAACGTGTTACCGCAACCAGTGCCTGTCCCAGTGCCAGGCCGCCATCATTGCACGGCACACTCTTGTGTCGCAGAACTCTCAAGCCCTGGCGCTGGAGTTGATGCGACAGATCAGCGGTGAGCAACTGATTAGCAAATACGCCGCCGGACAGAGCGACCACATGGATATTTGTTTCAACCGCTTTTCGCGTGATAATATCCGCCCACCCAGCGGCAAATTGATGTTGAAACTCTGCCGCCAGCATGGCAACCGGAACATTATTGTCCTGTTGTTGAATCAACTGTCTAATCAACGGCCGGAAATCAAGTCTTTCCAGCCCGTTGTCATCGTAGATAAAATCCCACAGTTTCGCGCATTGATGTGGGCTTTGTGCTCCGGCTGCCGCTGATTCCAGTGCCATGGGGGCCTGCGCTTCAAAGCTGTTGTAAGTACACAGGCCCAGCAGGGCGGCTACAGCGTCGAAGAGCCTCCCGGCACTACTGGATATGACGCAATGAAGATTGCGTGTCATCATCAGCTTAAGCATTTGCCGGTCATCACAATTCTTAATAAGTTGCGCCGCCAGCGGATGCTGATCAAAGTCCTCACCAAACGTCTGATAGAGAACCGCGAAA
>JAKATV010000188.1 GCA_021818565.1 Planctomycetota bacterium | reverse complement strand
TACGCCGATCAGGTCAACGACTTCAACGGTATGTCGGAAATGTTCCACCATATCCCGGCCGATGTTCCGCACGATCGGACGTTTCCCTTTTGCGCCTAAGATTCGGCCGCCCGCATCCAACCCGGATTGGGCCAACGCCAGCATAGACTGTCCCGGAAGGTGCCCGATTGTCTGACGGGAGTCGGGGCCGCAAAGGATCAGGAATCGGATATTGGCGTTGGTAACGACATTTTCAACGACCCGTTCTATGCCCAAATTCTCCGTGTACATAGTGCCGACAATCGAGACATCGGGCCAGTGTGATGATGCGGTCTCGCCGGCAAGCTTTCCATCGGTCAGCGTGCAGAGAGCAACCGGAGCATGGAATTGCAGCACTGAGTAAGATCCTGGAAGCGGCGGCCAGCCTGCGCGGGCGTCCACCTTTTCGCTGGGGCAGGCTTCATCGTTAATCTGCAACGCGTTCATGGCCAAGGGGGGAAAACAGACCTCGCACCCGAGACAGTCGTACTTCACCGGCACCAGCCGCGTCCGAGCTTTCTCCATGACATCAGCTAGGCCGGTGGATCGCCGATCCATCGGAATCGCTTTCTCAATGGCGGCAAGCGAATTGTGTAAACACCCGCAGCGCCAGCATTTCTTGGCGTCGGCAGCTTCCTGCAGGCGGGCGACCGCCTCGCCTTCGCCCGGCTTCATAATGGCCAGGGAAACGTTCTTCATTCGAGGTTCCTGGAATCTTCGGCCAGACAAATACCGTGCTCCAGCAGGCTGACCACGCAGGGATCAACAATGCGGTAATACATGGCTGTGCCATTGCGCCGCGTTCGCACAATGCCGCGGTCCGCAAGGCGTTGCAGTTGGTTCGACACCGCCTGTGGTTTCATTTCCACGGCGGCGGCCAGTTCATTAACGCGCAACTCTTGATCCCGCACCAGTGCGTGCAGAAGCCGAAGTCGTGTATCGTTGCTAAGTATCCAGAACACTTCGCCCAAGTCGTTGGCCTGCTCAACGGTTAAGAGCGGACGCTCCGAAATCGGCGGCTTCCGTGGACACTTGCGAATCAAAGTTGGCGACATGACATATCCTCATTTCACAGTATTACACTATATCGTGTAATAGTGTTGTGGTCAAACGATGGAGACCGTACTATGCCGTCCGCGCCCAGCGCAGTAGCGCTTGGAAACGGCTGAGCGCACAATGTGACGATCGGCCGGAAGTTCGGGGGTCACCCCTAAGTGTTGCGAAAATTCCGCTGGCTTGACCAGCAACGCATGGCCTGGATTGTGGCGACAACCACCGAGATTCGAAGGCGGATACTTGACCGCAGGATGGAGATACTATACAAATATTCAATTGGTTAATTGAGTAATCTTGGTGGTTGCTCAGAAGAAACCATGGTTGTGGAAAAGATCATGATTGTTAATCGCAAACGCATCGTGATTGTCGGCGGGTCTTTTGGCGGGGTTAACGCCGCCTATGAACTCCGCGCACAACTGGGGCGGAATGCTGACATTACGCTCATATCCAAAGAACCGGCCTTCACTTTCACACCCTCTTTGCTATGGCTGGTGATGGGATGGCGGAAGCCGGAATCGCTGCAGGTGCCTCTCGCAAAACCGCTTAAACGGAGGGGAATCCATTTCGTCTATGGCAACGTGGAGGCCTTGGACGCCGAACAAGGCGTCATCAGCGCTGGGCCGGAAAGATTCCCCTACGATGCGCTGCTGCTGGCGACGGGCGCGGAACTCGATTACGGCGCGGTGCCGGGTCTTGGCCCGGTGGCGGGCTTCACCCAGTCCATATTTAATGTCGCGGAAGCCAGCCGAGCTCGCACCGCCCTTGCGGAGGCATTGGGCCGTGGGCAGGGGCGCATCGTTATTGGCGTGGCGCCGGGCGCCAGTTGCATCGGGCCGGCTTATGAACTGATCATGATGATAGACACGGTGCTTAAACGGGCAAAGAGACGCCACCGGTTTACGCTTACCTACCTCACACCGGAGCCATTTATCGGCCATTTTGGTATTGGTGGTATCGGCAATTCATCCCGAATGGTTCAGGACGAATTTGCGTCACGAAGCATTGAATCCGTTACCAACGCCCGAATTGTTCAAGCGGAACCCAACCGTCTGATTCTTGCGGACGGCCAGGAGTATGGCTTTGAGTTTTCGCTGGTAATTCCCGCCTTTCTCGGGAGCGGTTTTGTACGGGCGGCCAGTGGGTTGGCGAATCCGAAGGGCTTTATTCCCGTTACGCCAAATCTTGCCAGCGTAAAGTACCCCAACATCTACAGCGCGGGCGTGGCCGTGGCAATACCGCCACCCTTTGCCACGGCGGTTCCCGTGGGCGTACCCAAAACGGGGCACATGACGGAGTTAATGGCCCGCGCGGCGGCCCACAATATCGTGGCGGAATTTCAGGGACACCCAATGATCGACGGCTTGTCGCTTCCCTCGCTGTGCATTGCCGATGCGGGGGACACCGCATTCTATATGTCGGCGGATCCATTCCTTCCGCCGCGCAACAAGGCGGTGATCAAAAAAGGAAAATGGGCGAGATACCTGAAGTTGGCGTTCGAGCGCTACTACCTGGCGCGAATCCAATACGGTCTTCCCTCTCTTCATTTTGGATGGTGACGTAATCATCGCTTGGAAAGGAGCAAACCAACTTGGACACGGACCGGCAATTCAAGGATCGCATCTATGAGCAGTTTGCGCGCATTGGAAAGGCGGTTTGCAGCCCCAAGCGGCTGGAAATCCTTGAATTGCTCTGTCAGGCACCCAAGAATGTCGAAGTTCTGGCACAACAGGCCAATCTCTCGGTGGCCAACGCATCGCAGCATCTGCAGGTGCTGCGATGCGCCGGCATGGTGGAGGGACATAAGGATGGTTTGCATGTTATTTACCGCATCGCAGACTCTGCGGTCTGTACTTTCATCATGGAAATGCGAAGCCTGGCCGAGCGCCAACTGGCGGAAATTGACCGCATCACAAAAGCCTTCTTGGCCGGACATTGCGGTCTGGAACCGGTAAACCGCGGGGAACTTCTGGATCGCGTGCGCAGCGGAAAAGCCGTGGTCATTGATGTGCGCCCCATCGATGAGTTTGCGGCCGGGCATATTACCGGCGCGCTATCAATGCCGCTGGGAGAGTTGGAAGCGCGACTTTCCGAATTGCCAAGGGGCAAACCCATCGTGGCGTACTGCCGCGGCCCGTACTGCGTACTGGCCGTCAAAGCGGTGGAACGGTTGCGCGCTAAAAACTACAAAGCGTTTCGCCTGGAGGACGGGGTAAGCGAGTGGCAGTCCCGGGGCTTCCAGGTTACGCGGGAAGCGGAGATGCAGCACTGATTTCGATGCCGTCCGCCACGACACCGTTGGCGGTCTGGCAAAAGCATTGACGGATTGCAGCGGAATTTGATATGGGTCTTTTGTGAAAGGTACTTTTCATGCCACAGGCGATTTTGATAATCCTTGGTAATCCCCCGTATGACGGTACTGATGCGGCGTGGAACGCGTTGCGGTTAGTCGGCCAGTTGCATAAGGACGGTGTAACGGTGCGTCTGTTTTTGATGAACGACGCGGTCGATCTGGCCCGTGAAAGCATCAAACCACCGGACGGTTATTTTGATCTGGTGCAGATTGTCAAAGAATTGATTTCCGCCGGGATCGCGGTGCGTGTGTGCAGTACGTGCCAGGGCCGCTGCGGAATTGCAAGGGGTGAACCGTACTACAAAGGCGCGAATAAATCGTCCATGGTTGAGCTTTCCGAATGGGTGCGTACCAGCGATCAGGTTCTGACTTTTTGATGGTGACAAAATGGCAAGCCAAAAGAAACACCCCATCTACATGGACTACAATGCCACGACACCGGTATGGCCGGAGGTTCTGGAAGCCATGCTCCCATTTTTGCGCCGGAAATTCGGTAATCCCTCCAGCGATCACGCCTATGGACGGCCCGCCCACACCGCCGTGGAGCAGGCCCGCCGTCAGGTTGCCGATTTACTGCATTGCGCGGACGATGAAATTGTTTTCACCTCGGGTGGCACGGAGGCCAATAATCTCGCCATTCGGGGTGCCATGGAACTTAGTACAGAACGCCGCCACATCGTGACATCCGTGGTGGAACATCCAGCCACAGTCCAACCTTGCGCGTGGCTGGAAAGCCAGGGAATTGAAGTCACGCGTGTTCCCGTAAACCGCACGGGGCACGTAGAGGAACAATCCGTTGGTACTGCGTTGCGTTCGGATACGGCGCTGGTGACAATCATGCTGGCGCAAAATGAAACCGGTGCGGTCATGCCGCTGGCGCGGATCGCAGCGCTGGCCCACGCGCGTGGGGCCATCGTGCATACCGATGCGGCACAGGCTGTTGGAAAAATTCCGGTGCATGTTGATAAATTACAGGTGGATCTGCTGTCGCTTGCGGGCCACAAGCTGTATGCCCCAAAGGGCATCGGCGTGTTGTATGTGCGGCGCGGGACGCCGCTGGCCCCGGTCTTACGCGGTGCCGGGCAGGAACGCGGGCTGCGACCGGGAACTGAGAACGTTCCTTATATTGTTGGTTTGGGCGCGGCCTGTGCACTGGCGGTGAAAAATCTGATGGCGGAATCTCGGCGGCAACGTGACCTCCGGGATGAACTTTGGGTTTTACTGCGCGTAGGTGTTCCGGGATTGAAACTCGTCGGAGGCCAGGGACCGCGCTTGCCCAACACACTAAGTGTCTGTTTCCCGGAAGTTTACGGCAGTACGGTATTGGCTGCGGCACCGCAGATAGCGGCTTCCACAGGTTCGGCGTGCCATGCCGGTGATCAGCGCCCATCGGATGTGCTGCTGGCCATGGGTATACCAGCGTCGGTGGCGCTGGGAGCGGTGCGGCTGTCATTGGGGCGCGGTACCACCCGCGCCGAGATCGTCGCCGTCGCCGCCGCCATGCAACGGGCACACGAAGGGCTTGCCAAACGCGGAGGCATGGCAAAATGCCGATCCGCTGGCAGCATGTTGAGCAAACGTATACGAGTTCCTGGAGACCACGGAAGATGACTACTAACGAACAAGCGCCGCGCGTCTATGACCTGTGGGACCGGTATGCCCGCAATGTTAACCTCGACGAACTCGTAAAGCCGAAATCTCCCGAAACATCGGGGCAGGCCTTTTGCCGCAGGAGCCAGCCAATCGAGACTCAAATCTCTCCTGATCAACTGCTCTGCGGCCTAAGCCGCCGCCCCGTCACCAAGCATACTGCCAATACTGTCCAATACTGTTATGACTGCCAAGGTATTGATCCGTGAAAATGCCCCTGTAACCTGTCCCCTGTAACCTGCCACCCAATTCGATCCGTGATCCGCAGAAATGGCTTGCGCCGCCACAGCGTTCCCCCGATTTTAAGTGGTGCGCCGCACCGCGCCTCATTAATCCTGGCGCACCGGGAATCTCATTATTCATTACTCATTGAGCGCAGCGCCGCCCTCCGTTTACCTCGGCTCCCTCTGTGGTAAAACAAATTCTTCATGTCGTTGTGTCTTGGTGGTGAATTCGTACCCTCGCGTCGTCCTCTAATCTGAGTAATCGGCGCAATCTGTGGATAAGGAACTCTGTGGCCCCGGTGACCGGAGTTTATCCCGGCCAGCGCCGGGATGGCTATTAGTCGTCGAAAAATCTGTGCAAATCTGAGAAAGAAGTTTATCCCGTGCGCGCCGGGATGGATAGCACTCACTCGTTTTATGTCACTCGTTTTACTCACTACTCATTATCCATTTTTCTCATTATGCCCCGGCACTCCCCCCTATAGCCCTCAACGATGTCACTGGATTCCAGGTTCTGGATTGTGGATTCCGGATTCCAAACGACGCCGCATCCCGGTTTGCCGGGATTTGACAACTGAATA
>JAKATV010000105.1 GCA_021818565.1 Planctomycetota bacterium | reverse complement strand
ATCTCAATAATTTCCGACATGCGGCTGAATTTAACCGAGGAATCACCAATCAGGCAGCCCGCTAGCAGGTCGCCAATCCAGCCCGATCGGTTTCCGCCGCGCAGGGCGATGTAGCGCTGTCGGCCTAAGCGGGCTTGGTGGGGATTTCCCAGCACAAATACCGGAGCGTTGCGTTTCGGGTCATACACTTGCGCCACGGCCTGCGTTTGCGGCAAATACAAATGAAGCTCATACGTTAAATCGCTGACGTCCACCGTTTCAAGAATAAATCCCAGCAGCACACCGCTTCCGGGGCTTACCACCGGAACAATAATCGGAATGGAGGGCAATCCGGTAATAGGGTCGGAAAATATCGAACCGATCACGCACGTTCCGCCAATGCCGCTGTCGGCAATTTTCCACCACCACGTTTTTCGGACGCTGAGAATCGTGGGTTGGATATCCGCGGCAATGACCGTGCCATGACGATTAATCACCAGCACGTGATACAATCCGAGCTTATCCGCGGTAATCAGGCGAATGCGGCGGGCGACGGGGTTATTGATTAAGGATGCCGCGCCGCCGGGCGTCTTCGCGGAAGGGGCCTGCCCGGTCGCAGGGACAGCCTGGGGGCGGGTGGTGGCGACATGATTGTGCTTCTGAATAAAGCGGACAACCTCCGGTAATTTCGCAACGAAGCTCAACCGCCGCACCTCAGCCTCAAGCTGAAAACTAATCGCATGCGCGCAGGCGGACGCAAGCTCCACATACGCATTTTGAACAGTATCAATGCGATTACGGGTGCCAATGCCCAGAATCGCCATCAGGCTTAAGGCCATAGGCAACAGCCCGACCAGCACCAAGGTACCGATTAATTTTTTGCGAATCCCAAAGTGCATTCGTTTCTCACTAAACCCGCCGGCAATTCTACCGCGATGATAATCGGCCGCATGGTCTGCGGCCAGCCACCTACGCTACAGCATTTGCTCGAGCATGGCGGTCATTTTGGCTAAAGTACCCGGTGGCTGTTCGGCAATTCGCCCGAATATGCGATGAAATACGGTGAAAAAATGGATTAATTCCCGCATCCGTTGGACATACGCCGCATGGTCCGCCTGCCCGGCTGGGTCCGCCGGCACTCCGCCGGCAGATTGCAGACACGCTTCCAGTCGATTCAGCAGCGGGTCAAGCTCACGGCGTTTACGTTCGCGAAAGATATTCTGGAATACCACCCATACATCCCCTTCGGTGGTGAAAAAATCCCGCCGATCGCCCGGGGCACTGGTGCGTCGCACGATCCCCCAATTCACCAGATCGCGCAGATTCATGCTCGCACTGCCGCGGGAAATCCCCAATTCCTTCATGATCTGTTCGGCGGTCATAGGCACAGCCGAGACCATCAGAAGGGCGTGCATCTGGGCCATGGTACGGTTGACCCCCCAGTGCCCGGCCATCTGCCCCCATAGATCCACAAACTGCCGTCGGGAGTTTGCTAAATCATTGGAAGGGTTATCTGTCATAGCGTCGATTCCGTTTTTTGCGCCCGGCACAACCTTATTACAATCTAACCCGGCCCGTACCATTCAAAAGAATATCCGCCATTCCATTCTATTTCCAGCCGTACGAAACTTTCAGGAAAAACGCCTTGAATCACACGACGTTTGTGTTGGGAGATGCTCAATCGTGTCTGGTGATCACTGGAGAGGGAAAAGACGATACCTGCCGGGCCGTCATCGCTCGCAGAATTGCATCCAGCACCTGACTCAATTGTTTGCCGACATCCTCCGCCAGAAAACGCAGCACGATATACCCATTTTCCTGCAAAAGCTGGTCCTTACGCCGGTCCCGACGATACGCATCAGGATCGTTCAAATGCTGGGGGCCATCGATTTCAATAACGATCCCCGCCTGTCGGCAAAGCAGGTCAACTTCCATTTGGCTCATTGCATCGAAGGTGATAGGCAGTCGGACGTTGAGTCGAAAAAGCCCGGCCGTTTGTGCAAGCGATTCCAATCGACGAAAAAGAAATGCCTCCGTGGCACTGCGAGCAAGATTTTCGTGTTGTGCTCCCGACGAAAACTCTTTGGCAATGTGAATAAAAAGATTGCCCAGCGGTATGTCTACACCATCCCGGACGAGCCGTTGTACACTGGCGGCATATTCTTTTTTCCATTGAGGATCAATCGGCAGGGGTACTTCCGGGGGCCAACCTGGTACCGCACTGCCGGGAAGCAAAATGTTGTATCCCACCGCCTCATAGCCGCGGCAACGTCGATCAAACATTTTTGCCAGCATAGGGTCGTTGAGATCGGCGTAATCATATACACGCACTTCGCGTTTGCCATCATGTAAACGGTGCAGGCGGCCAACATACTGGGCGATAGTTCCGTGCCATGAGATGGGTAAGGTTAGAAAAAGTGTGTCCAGTCTGGAGTCGTCAAAGCCTTCACCAATATACTTGCCCGTGGCCAGCAGAAGTCGCGGTTCATTCTCTGCAAGAGAGGAAAGGGCGGCGGTAATATTTCCGATTTCCTTTTTCCCCATGCCCCCGCGCAAAACAAATAAATTTCCGACGTGCGGGGAAAGCCGTGCCGCCAACTCTGTCAGATGCGCGTGGCGTTCGGTCAACATTATGGGCGATCGACCTTGCTCCATGGCGTGCAGCACATCCTGGCAAATCATGGTGTTGCGATTCGAATCAGCCGCAAGTTCGTTATACAGCGACTGAAACTGTTTGCGAAAATCCGCGTCCGCCGGAGCACTGGAACGAAAGCCAGTGGGGCGCACCAATACCGTGTGGGCAAAGGGGCGGAGTATTGCTTGTTCTTTGGCATCAACGTGATGCCGAATCGGTCCGCATTGCATTAAAATGATGGGATGGTGGCCATCCTTGCGAGTCAGTGTTGCCGATAGTCCTAACAGGAATTTCGCTTTGGCGCGCCGTGTGACCTGTTCAAAGCTTTGCGCGGATAAGTGATGGCATTCATCGACAATGATATGGCCATAGTTCGCGACGCGATCATCCACAACGCCCTTCCGAACCAGACTCTGTATGACTGCGACATCCAGAAGGCCATTGGGCTTTTTATATCCACCGCCGACTCTGCCGATCGATTTGGCTGGGATATTCAGAAATGTGGACAAGCGAGCAACCCATTGCTCCATCAGTTGCTTTCGATGGACCAGCACCAATGTGTTGACACGACGTTGGGCAATAAGCCATGCCGCAAGCACTGTTTTTCCAAAACTGGTGGTGGCGGATAACACGCCGGTATCATGGGCCAGCATCGCTTTGGCCGCAGTGTGTTGCTCGGGCCGCAAGCTTCCCTCGAACGCAACGTCCAAGGTAATGCCGGCATAACGTTCATCGCGGATGTATGTCGTAATTTTCAAACGTTGAAGCAACTGCTGGGTCGCTTCCAAACATCCGCGCGGTAGTGCAATATGCTTTGGATGATCTTCCGCACAGCCGATGACACGTGGAATGGCATAAGTGGGCAATCGCATGGCCTGGGCCTTATAGAATTCGGGATTTTGAAAGGCCGCCAGCGCTACCAGACGGTTTCGCAGAGCCGGGGGCAGAGTATCTTTGGCAATATAAATATCATTGCCAAGCACGAGTTCAATACTCGTCGGCAGCGGGCCTGTAACAGTTGGTTCGCTTCGACGGCGTGACGGCGGCAAGGTCCAGGGCGATGGATCATCCTGTGTCGGTTCCGCCAATGGAATCGCCATTACCCGGCCATTGGCTTGAGCGCGTTGAACAATCTCCTCAACGTGCGAAGGCGCTATGCGTGTTACTTGGGATAAGAAGGCCCACTGATCCGGATAGGGAATCATATGGTCATCCAAAAATATACTATTCCCTCTTTTCCGCGCGACTTTTTGCAACGGCAGCGCAATAAGGTTGCCAAATCCGCCGCGTGGCAGCGTATCCTGATTCGGAAAGAATCGGTCATAGGAGTCCAACCCTATCTCAGGCCGTCGTTCCATGGTCTCTGTAAGAATGTAAGATCCCATTCGGCGGGCTAACGCAGCGGGTATCGCCTGGGAAAAAAACAGCCAGATATGGCCGCCGTTGCCGGATCGCGATCGCTCCAGGTAGGCCGGCAGGTTCAGATGACGGCACGATTCAAGAACCGCTTTCACATCTTCCTGCCAACTGGCTTTGTCGAAATCTGCCGCCAGAAAAAAGCAGGTTTCGTCTTGCAGCATCGGGTAGACGCCCATCACGAATTCTTTGCCGTCGCCATTTTTTCCGGAAAGATGCCAGTGTACAACTTCATCCGTGACGGGTAAAAAACGGCTGTGGGCGCACTGCATGCACTTGATCTTCGGCTTCTCACAGATGCCGCGGACCCATTCATTGCCGCACGCCGGTTGATAGCCGGATTTGCCGGTTTTCCGGCTCTGGAATCGCTGCGGATAAACATCCGTGCGTCCGCGAAACAGTGAGCGAAATAGAGAAACTTTTAGTTCAGGTGACGAATCACGGCTTACCGGCCCAATGGGCTTTTCAAAATCCAAACCGTGGCTTGAAAGAACCTGCAATTCCATGGAGTTTCTCATCTGCTGCCGCACGTAACATTGTGTACATTATAAGCGTAGGTGATGGCTTCAATATTCGCAATGGCCGTTGGATAAGGCGGCTGAGCCGGTGGATGTTTTTGACACAGGAGCGTAGAATAAATTTTCGTAGTAAAGCCGTTGCCACACTGACAGATGTCGCAAGCCAAGCGGCGGTTTTACAGACTGCGGCGTCATTCGCATCAAGCAACTGGCGGCGCTCCAAAAGTCAGTTCCCGAATGCGGGAATTAGTGATCTTAGCCGCCAAGAAGCCGGATTAAGCGCAAATGTTTGAACTGAAAGGTTATTGGAATGAACTCACCGGACACACATTGGAGGATTTTTTCCGCTGTCGGCTTCATGGGCATGATGATGACGATTGCCGGCCAATGCGTTGCGGCACCGCGTACGGCACAACTGCGGGAAGAACTCCATGCGCCGGCACCGACCATACGCTGGAACGCCAAATGGATTTCCGCACCTTTGCCATCCCATAACCCCCTGCAGAAATTAAGTTGGGTATGGGGTGTCGGCGGGGGCGGCGGCACGGCCGTGACCCGTGCCTGGTTTCGCCGAGAAATTACCCTGCCGGCGCAGGCGGTCATTCGCAAGGCCGTGTTCCACCTTACTGCCGATGAGCAGTTCACGCTTTATATCAACGGCGCACCGGCCGCACAAACGACACAATGGCGGGGGGCCAACTGGAATACTATTTATCATCCCAACATTACACGATTGCTGCATGGCGGTGTAAATACGTTGGCGATCGCCGCCAGTAACGCCGGTGACAATATCAATCACGCCGGACTGATCGGGGCGTTGATGATCGTGCTTGACTCCGGCACCAGGATTTACGTGCCGATCAATACCAAATGGAAGGTTACCCAAGTGCAACCTCCTTCCGGCTGGAATCGCACTGGGTTTCAAGCCGTCAATTGGAAAGCGGCACACATAATCACCCGATTCGGTGGGGGGCCGTGGGGCCATCAGCCCGATCCTCGACAGGCGTTACCGCTTTTCAGGCATGAATTTGCAATAAGCAAAACAATTGCGCACGCCACGGTTGATGTATCCGGCTTGGGCCAATACAAATTATTTATCAATGGCCGTAAGGTCGGTGATGATGTCATGCAGCCGGGCTGGACGGATTATAAAAAGACGGTTTTGTATAACCGCTACAATGTCACCCCTCTTTTACGGCAAGGGCGCAACGCCATCGGCGTGATGCTCGGTACGGGCATGTATGATTGCCCCGAAGGGACGCAACGTTACGAACATGCGCCAAATCCATACGGTCGGCCAAAGCTGATTCTGCAACTGCACATCATGTTCACCGATGGAACTGGAGTCAA
>JAKATV010000541.1 GCA_021818565.1 Planctomycetota bacterium | reverse complement strand
CCGCCCCGCTAATCCATCCGAAAAAAAAAAAGAGCGTGAATAGACCGCAAATTTCGCAAAGAACGCGAATAAATACGGGGGCGTCATTCCTCTGGGGCCTCCGTGGTCTGTTGGCGGTACATCATCGCGCTTTTTGAAACCGCCGCTCACCAGTGGTGCACTAATACAGCAGATGCCGCAGCTTGCGGCATTTTGGGTGCCAGCCGGATCCGGACGCCGCGGATTCTTTGATTCGTCTGGGCACCAGATGGACCACAAGCCGGGCGGTCCGGTTTGCTTGTTCAAGGCCCTGACAAAAGGAGTCGGACAATGCGAGTTTTGAAATTGGAATTTCTGGGCATGGTGCTGGCCGGGGTTATAGCGATGGCGTTGCCCGCAATGGCGATTGCCGGTCACGCCGCCGACACGGGGAAAGCCGGAACGATTAGCGGAAAAGTCGTTGACCGCGACGGCAATCCGGTCGGCGGGGCCATCGTGCGCGTCATGCGGTTGCCAAAAGGTGTCGGCATGCCGCCCGGCGGTGGACCAGGTGGTGGTCCTGGCAACGGCGGCCCGGGTGGGCCTGGTGGTCCTGGAGGTCCCGGCGGGTTCGGCGGTCCGGGCGGAGGCCCAGGTGGCCCGGGTCCGCAAGGCCACATTAAAGTCAAAGCTGGACAATCCGTTTGGATTAAGCACATGCTGATTTTGGGTGTTACCAAAACCGCGGCCGATGGCACCTTCACCCTTACCAACGCTCCAGCAGGTAAGTATGCCGTCATGGCGATGAAACGCCGCGAGGGCTTTGGCCACAGCAACAAACCGCTGGTTGTCAAAGCCGGCCGTGCCGTGGACGCCGGCACCATTACCCTGAGAAAAGGCCCCCGCGGTCCCGGTGGCCCGCCTGGGCCGGGCGGCCCACGTGGACCTGGTGGCCCCAATGGCCCTGGCGGACCGCCGCCAGGCCAATAACACGATCCAATAAATTTCTATCCTCACTTAGCCCCGCAGCCAACTTGCTGCGGGGTTTTTTCTTGACTGGATTATTGCGACTATACCGTATGCGGAATTGGGCACCGCCGTAAATCCGTCGGTGAATTTATCTGTGTCTTATGACACTGAACGCAGCGCATCATGGAATGATCCGGTATCCATGTCGCGAAGAGGTTGCCGAACTGTCCTGGTGCCGACATTTCCGCTGGCAGGCTTGGGTGCCGTGCGTTATGCTTTTGTGGATGATGCAGGTTTCTGGAAATGTCGCCTTGCCGACGGCCAACGCGGGGCCGAAACGGGGGCAATTTAATGCCGAAGTGATGGCCAATATCGCTATTTGCCGCGAGCATTTTATATTGCGGTTGCGCGTGACTCATTTTCCACCCAGTGAGCCGGGGCAATTCGTTCAGGTGTTATGCGATCCGGATGTGGCGATTGGCGTTTCGGAAGCAGGGCCGGCAGCGGCTTATTCTGAGGTATGCTGGGAACCGGGATCGGTCCCGCCGGCATTCCAGAATGCTGATCTTCTGGGGTCTGCCCCGTATCTTCGCCGACCGTTTTCCATCGCGGGGCGGCGGGATAATCCGGTCAGCGGATACAGCGAAATTGATCTGATTTATCGGGTGATCGGTAAGACAACCGGGCGCATGGCGGCACTGGTGGTTGGCGATAGTATTTCTATCCTGGGGCCGCTGGGGCATGGCTTTTCGTTGCCGCGGGAAATGACCACGGCTCTGCTGGTGGGTGGAGGAGTGGGAATTCCGCCTATGATTTACCTGGCGGAAAAACTCCAGCGGCAGGGGATTAACGCACTGGCTTTTATTGGAGCACAACGGGCGGATTTGATTCCGTTGCATATTACCGGTGCTGTCGGTTTAGAACCGGCGTTGAATGTGCAGGAATTTGCGGCATTTGATACCCCAACTGTTATCGCCACGGATGATGGTTCTCTGGGCCAAAAAGGCTTTGTGACCCGGGCCTTACAACAGTTCTGCCAGTCAAAGCCGCAAGCCGGCGCGGTGATATTTTGCTGCGGGCCAACGCCGATGATGCGGGCCACGGCGCTGGTGGCCGCGGAGTTTAATCTTACCTGTTATGCGTCCTTGGAACAGCCCATGGCTTGTGGCATGGGAACGTGCCAGAGCTGTGTTATAAAATACCGTCCCCCCAGGGCGGAAGACTGGGTCTATAAACTGACCTGTAAAGATGGCCCGGTATTTAACACAATGGATATACTGTGGCAATAGTTCGCGGAGGACGGTGCGACAGTCCGGCCGCCGGAGGCGAAAATGTTATTGCCTTACCGCAGGCCGCGGCATGGAGTATCGGTGCTTGAATAATATCGTACATTTGGTTGATCCTACCAGCGGCATGGATGTGTTGGATACGATTGCTTTGGCCGTAAATTGTGTTCCGGGAACGCACCATGTTCTGATCTTTGGGCATAACGGCTGGCTGGAAGCGGCCATTGAAGCTGGGATTCCCAAAAAACGTATCACCTGGAACCGCACACTGGCCCGCTGGGACCCCACGATGGGGCGGTTCTTGACGCAATGGGTGAAAAAAAATAATCCCACGCATATCCATGCGTGGGGGTACTGGAGCATCGCGGCCGCCAGCCGCCTGCGGGAATTTTCCGGCGGGCGAATCGCATTTATTCAAACCCCGCCCACGCCGGCGCAAATGCGCCACTTGCAGCGGAATATGGCGCGTGCGGTCTGGTTGCTTATTACCCCGTGGCAATGCGTGCACACGGCCCTGCACGCCGGCGGGATTCCGCATAACCATGTCGTGCGCGTAAGTCCCGCGGGCTGGCTGGCTCCGGAGGCCAAAGCATTGCCCGCAAACTTGCGGCGATCTTTGGGAATGCAATCACGGGAAGGACCGGTGGTTTTTCTGGGCGGTTGGTCGGAAGAATCCATCCGCCATGATCTGGCAATCTGGGCGGTGGGAATTGTGGCGGAAATGAATGCCGATTTGTGGGCGTTGATCCGCAACGATGATGTGCCGCGGAAAGAAGCGGTAAATCCGTACGCGGGCTATCAGTCCTTTGCGCGAACCCTTAAAGACCCGCAACTGATCACCATTGCGCCGGCCCGCTACACGTGGGGCCAACTGGCGGGTATTGCGGATTATTTTCTTTTTGCGCCCCGACGGTCAGCGGGTGTCAGCAGCCTGATGGCGGCCATGGCCTTAGGCAAGCCGATTATCAGCGCCAAGACGGATCAAATCTGTGAGCTGCTGGAAAATGGAACCAGTGCTCTATTGGCACCCCCGGATAATCCGCGCGAATTGGCCGCCCGGCTTAATGCCCTGATTGAAGATCCGGCCTTGGCCGCAAAAATCGGTGCCGGAGCCAAAGCCGCGTATGATCAACTGGCTACTCCGGAATTGTTCAGCGGCCAGTTAAATTCCATTCATGGCCAACTCACCGGTGATCCGGTGTTAAAACAACCCATCCAGTTACCTTCTTAACATTCAGATTTGGCAAAACCGGCCCCGCAATGGTAGGCTCATGCTGGTGAAAATACCCTGATGCGAAGAAAGTTGCGGATTTCTACATGACGACCTTCACTGAAACCACCTCTGCTCCCCCGCGGTCTGCTGTCGGCGGACCGCCCGAGGTTCGATTTTTCAACCGTGATTTAAGCTGGCTGGATTTTAATGCGCGCGTGCTGCATGAAGCCGCCGACGCGCGGATTCCTTTGCTGGAACGCCTGAAATTTCTGGCCATTTTTGCCAGCAACACCGATGAATTTTTCATGAAGCGCATCGGCCTGTTAAAGCGCTGGATTGTCAACAAGCCCCATGAAATCGGTCCTGACGGCCTCACTCACCGCCGCCAGCTTGAACTGGTGCGCGCGCGTCTGGTGGATATGTGTGCCATGCAGCACCGTATCTGGGGCGGAGAACTTAGGCCGTCGCTGGCTCAGGCCGGCTTCGCGTTGCGGCGCTATGAAGAACTCACCACCGGACAGCAGGCGCGCGCGGCGGAATATTTTTCGCGGCATATCTTCCCTGTGTTAACGCCCCTGGCGGTGGATCCCGGCCATCCCTTTCCATTTATCAGCAATTTAAGTATCTCCATTGGCGTATTATTGCGGCAGCCCGCGCTTCCGGAGGCGCTGTTTGCGCGGGTAAAAGTGCCGCAGTTATTTCCACGCTGGTTTAAACTTGAAGATTCCGCCGGGACGATTTTTGTGCCGCTGGAAAGCCTGATTCAAGGGCGGCTTGAAATGCTTTTTCCAGGCATGCACGTTTTAGAATCCCAGATTTTCCGGGTTACCCGTAGTGCGCAGGTCGAAGCCGCGGAAGACATTGAAGATTCCGAAGATCTGCTGGAGGAAGTGCAGGAGGAATTACGCGCCCGACGGTTTGCGGAAACGGTGCGTGTGCAGATTTCTCCCGGAATGTCCGAAGAGATGCGGCACTATTTAGCCGAGGGCCTGGAACTGCGCCTTGAAGATATGGAGGAAGAACCCGAGCCACTGGGTTTGGCCGATGTCATGAGTCTGGCATCGCTGAATATTCCCGCCCTGCGCGTGCCGCCATGGACGCCGGTTTGTGCCCCGGCTCTGGCGGATGCGGATGCCAGTATTTTTGCCATCATGCGGCAGAGCGATATTCTGGTGCATCACCCGTATGAAAGTTTTAACAGTTCCGTGGAACGATTTATTCTCACCGCCGTTAATGATCCGCAGGTGCTGGCGATTAAAATGACGCTTTACCGCACCAGCGGAGATTCGCCGTTTGTTCCGGCTTTGGCCCGAGCCGCGGAAATGGGCAAGCAGGTGGCCGTGCTGGTGGAACTTAAGGCCCGGTTTGATGAAGAAAGCAATATCCAATGGGCGCAGGCTTTGGAACGAGCCGGCGCGCATGTCGTGTATGGTATTCTGGGGTTGAAAACCCATACCAAAATCGCCCTGGTGGTGCGCCGGGAAGATAATGCCGTAAAGTCCTACGCCCATATTTCCACGGGGAACTACAACTCGCGAACTGCCGAAGTGTATACCGACCTGGGACTGCTTACCTGCCGCGAGGATATCTGCGACGATGTGGTGAACCTCTTTTCATTTTTGACAGGCCGATCATTAAAAAACAGCTATCATAAATTACTGGTGGCACCCGTAACCATGCGCAGCAGATTCCGGGAAATGATTCAGCGTGAAACCGCGCACGCCCAGGCGGGGCGTCCGGCGCGCATTATCGCGAAAATGAACGCCTTGGAAGACACGGAAATTATCGAGACGCTCTACCGCGCATCGCAGGCGGGCGTGCAAATTGATTTAATCGTCCGTGGCTTCTGCTGCCTGCGTCCGGGTGTGCCGGGCTTAAGCGAGAATATCCGGGTGATCAGCATTGTGGGTAGATTTCTGGAACATTCCCGGATTTTCTGGTTCCACAACGATGGACACAGTGAAATATACATGGGTTCCGCCGATTGGATGAGTCGAAATTTAAGCCATCGCGTGGAAGCGGCTACCCCAATTGAAAATCCGGTGCTGTTCCAGCGAATGCGGGAAATTCTGGACATCATGCTTGCGGACAATCGCCAGGCCTGGGACCTTGGCCCGGACGGCACTTGGAAACAGCGACGCCCCGCTCCGGGTGAGCCGGAAAACGCCAGCCAGTCGCGGCTGATGCAATTAACCATTGAACGCCAGCACGCCATCGCGCCATCCGTCAACAACGCCGCGCGGTAACCCCGCGCGCCTTCGCCTTAGCCCGACGCGGAAGCGTCGCGGTTAGATGCGGAATGCGGTCCCGGAAAAAAGCTACCGCCGTAGTGTGGCAAGGTTCGCATCTAATCCACCCGCAACCCGTCCCGACGCGGAAGCGTCGCGGTTGGATTCCGCGGTTGGATGCGCGAATTTGACGTAACGTATGTTAAAGTATACTCTTAATAATCTTCGCTTCGGCGAACCCTTGGAGAGATGTCCGAGTGGCTTAAGGAGCACGATTGGAAGTCGTGTGTGGGGG
>JAKATV010000501.1 GCA_021818565.1 Planctomycetota bacterium | reverse complement strand
TTAGAATTATAACATATTTTTTATTATTATCCGCACCACATCGGCGTCGTGAATTCGATAGTGAATAATCTTGCGGCGCTTTGAAATTAAGCCGTACAATTTGGGTCGGTTTTGCAAGTTGCCTTGAGGAGCTTTTATGCGACAGGTTCGATATCTCCGGCGCGATAGGCCCCTGTGGGTCGCAATGATTTTATTGTCGCTCCTGGCCGGGGCACATTACGCGGCGGCTAAGCCGGCAAGCGTATTGGCGACGTGGTCCAAGGTCATTGGCACCTCCCCGACCACCCCCACCTTGCAGGTTGTGGTAAATCCCATGCTCCGGCCCGGATCCCCCATCAGTCATCGGGCCTTTCAAGCGTTGCGTCGGCTAAAGGCGAATTTTGTGCGCTTTGTACCGTGGCTCCCCTACCCCCAGTTGGCTGTGGCTGAACTCAAGCCGCCCGCGGATGGCAAGACTTACTGGAATTTTAAACTTATTGACCCCATGGTCCAGGATTTTATGCGTGCCACCGCCGGCCATCCGGTGATTATGAATTTCAGCACGATACCCGAATGGATGTTTCAAACCCCTAAGCCCGTCACTTGGCCGGCAAACCCTAACCAGGTGGTCTGGAATTACGAGCAGGGAACAAAGCTGCGCGTCAGCCTCAAAACCCTCGCCAATTATTACGCCCGACTGGTGAGCTGGTATACCCGAGGTGGATTCCGCGATGAATATGGCCATTGGCATAAATCGCCGTATCATTATCACTTTGCCTGGTGGGAAGTGCTTAATGAGGTGGATTTTGAACATCACATGAATGTTCAAGAATACACCCGCTGGTATGACGCCATTACCGCCGCGATTCATAAAGTTTCACCCCAAACCAAATTTGTGGGTCTGGCGTTGGCCTCAACGTCAGTCGGAATTTGGAAGCCCGCTGATCTGGCCTGGTTTCGTTACTTTCTTAATCCCCGCAATCACGATCCCGGCACACCTTTAAATATGATCTCCTATCATTTTTATGCCAGCCCGGCACCCACCAATAAACCCGCCACGTGGCCGCACATTTTCTTTGCGCAAGCCAATGAATTTCTCGGTGAGGTGCGGCAGATTCAGGTCATTCGAAAAAAACTTTCACCGCAAACCCAAACGGATGTTGACGAAATGGGGTCTATTCTGCCTTTTGACACCGCACCGAAACTGGTGCGGCCCATACCGAATATGTACTGGAACCTAAGCGGTGCCATGTACGCCTATCTATTCGCTCATTTGGCGCGCCAGGGCATTCAAATTGCCGGTGAAAGCCAGCTCATTGGTTATCCCAGTCAGTTCCCCAGCGTCTCGATGGTCAACTGGACCACAGGCGTACCCAATGCGCGGTTTCGTGTGCTGCAATTGTTGCGTGATAACTTCGGCCCCGGTGATAAAATCATCGCCACGCGCGCCAGCGCACCGGGTATTTTTGCCCAAGCCTTTATAACCCCCGTCGGCGTGCGGAAAATTCTACTGGTCAACGAACGCAATTCCCCGGTTGTGCTAAAGATTCCCCATGCGAAAGCGTCGATGCTGCAATGGGTGGATCAGCACACCGCCCAGCACCCGCCGGCGCGGCGGACGCTGGCCCACAATCGCCTGCATCTGGGAGGCTTGGGCGTCGCGGTAATAACGCTGGCGGGGAAACGATGAATTCCGGAACAACGCGTGTAATTTTTATAATTTGAGCGTTGTCCAATGCCCCGCGGCACCCAAGGAGAATACAACCATGAATTCATTAAGCCGTCGGGAGTTTATCGGTCAAATCGGGCTTTCTGCCGCCGGTGTACTGATGCTGCGATCAGACAGTTCGGCATCGCCAGTGGCCAATACAGACGACCGCATGAGGTCCGCATCGCACAAGGAAATCGCCGACACATTCGTGTCGCCACCGTTTGAATGTGGGCCATGGGTTTATTGGTTCTGGTTGGATGTGAACGTCACACATGCCGGGATTACCGCTGATCTGGAGGCAATGAAGGCGGTGGGAATTGCCGGCGTACTGATTATGGATGTGGATCAGGGAACGCCGGCAAGCTTCAATGGGGCCAAATTTGGTGATGCGAAATGGTATGAACTTTTTAAGTTTGCGTGTTCCGAAGCCCATCGCCTGGGGATACACATCAACATGACCAATGACGCGGGCTGGTGCGGCAGCGGCGGACCGTGGGTGACCCCCGAACTATCCATGCAGCGCATGGTGTGGACCAGCACGGCCTTCACCGGCGGTAAAGCGATTGATACAATGTTGCCACAACCGCCGGCGAATCTGAATTTTTACCGCGATATTGCCGTGCTGGCCTTTCCAGCACCCACCAAAGCTTACGCCCTTCCAAACCTCAATAACCAGACTGACGTGACGGCACAAGACAACATTCCCGCGCCGGCAAAATGGCCGACACTTCAGTCCGATCAAATAGTTGCTGAAAATTCGGTGCGGGATATTTCGGCCCACATGGACGACACAGGGCGATTGAAATGGAATGCCCCGCCAGGACAATGGACCGTTTTACGCTTCGGCCATACCACCACTGCGGTGGATAATCATCCGGCACCGGTGGGCGGTTTGGGTCTGGAAACAGATAAACTCAGCCGTGCGGCCACTGTTTTCCAGTTCCATTCACTTATGGAGCGAATCATCAATAAGATTGGTCCGTTGGCGGGGCAAACGCTTGTCTCCACACATATTGATAGCTGGGAGACCGGATCACAGAATTGGACACGCACTTTCCGCGCTGATTTTAAGCGACTGCGTGGCTATGATCTGACACCCTATTTACCGGTATTCACTGGTCAAGTGGTTGAGAGCCTGCAAATATCTGAACGATTTTTATGGGATCTGCGGGCAACAGTTGGCGATTTGCTGGCGGAAAACTACGCCGGAGCCATGCGAGAAATTGCCGCAACGCATGGTCTACGGTTGTCCATTGAGGGATACTCCGGCGAACCCGCCAATGATGTGCGTTACGGCGGCCAGGCAACCGAGCCGATGTCAGAATGCTGGTCATGGGGCCGATTTGGAGCCAGTTCGACGGTTACCGAGATGACTTCCGCCGGGCATGTCTATGGCCACAACATCATCGGCCAAGAAACATTCACCGCCAATAGCAATGAAAAATGGCAGGGCCATCCGGCCGTCGTAAAAGATATTGGCGATTGGACGTTGTGTGAAGGAATCAATCGGTTTGTTTTTCACCGCTACGCCATGCAACCCTGGACCAACCCACACTATGCACCGGGCATGTCCATGGGGCCATGGGGCCTGCATTACGAACGTACTGAAACCTGGTGGCACTTAACCAAGCCGTGGCATGATTATGTCGCCCGTTGCTGCTACCTGTTGCGACAGGGGCACTTTGTCGCCGATGTGTGCTACATGCAGCCCGAAGGAGCGCCACAATCCTTTACCCCGCCGGAAAATGGCCCCGGTAGCCCGCCAAGACGGCCCGGATACAACTATGACGGATGCCCGGCGGAAGCGGTGTTGAACCGCATGGAATATAAGCATGGCATGTTAGTATTACCCGGCGGCATGAAGTACCGAATTCTGGTATTGCCCGATTCCCCCACCATGACACCGCAACTTCTCCGAAAGATAAAAACGCTGGTCGACGCCGGAGCCACCGTCATCGGTGCGCGACCGCAAAGCTCACCGAGCCTCGGTAATTTTCCGCATTGTGACCGAGAAGTGGAAACGCTCGCTGAAGAATTGTGGGGCACCGGTAAGATTGCCACGGAAAAATCAGCCGGTCAAGTGCTGGCAGCGCAAGGTATTAAGCCTGATTTTCAATGCGACCAACCCTTGGTGCGATGGAACCACCGGCGCACCGTCGACATGGATATTTATTTTGTGGCCAACGGCGACGTGTCGGCGATCTACCCTTATGCCGGTACGTCATTATTAGCAAATTGCGCCTTCCGGGCCACCGGCGTTCAACCGGAATTTTGGAATCCGGAAACTGGAACCATTTCTCCGGTTCCCGTTTACAGCACCTCCAGTGGCCTGACGCATATTCCGATTGCCTTCAAGCCCAAAGAGTCGGTATTTGTCATATTTCGTCATGGCCAATCAGCGCGGACCACGCCGGCCATCCGAAGTATCAGCCGAGACGGAAAAACCATTCTCTCGGCAGGCAATCATCGGAAAGCGCATAAACGTCTGAATATCAATATTCTCAGGGCCACGTACGGCGTGCCTGAGCATATTAAGAATGTCACACAGATCGTCCAGAAGCTCGTTGATGACGGAACCACCAGCTTTCCAGTGGTACAAATTGCGGCCATTGGAGGTGATCCGGATTTCGGCGTCGTTAAAACGCTTGATATTCATTGCGTGGTCAATGGCCATGCGCACCACGTCGAATATCAGGACGGTAATTGGGTATCATTTACTGAAATAGGCCCGGCCATTCGCCCGCCTCTGACGCTGGAAGTAAAAAATACCGGGCAGCTCCAGACTATTATCACAAAATCGGGCCGATACGAATGCGTCTTTACTTCCGGCAAACATTCCATGATCAACGCCTTAGATATTCCAAAACCCCTTCCCATTGCCGGACCATGGCGCGTACAGTTTCCCCCTGGCTGGGGTGCTCCGGCTGAAATAAAGTTGGATAAGCTGATCGCCTGGAATAAGCATCCCGATGCCGGTGTACGTTATTTTTCAGGAACCGCCGAGTATCAGACGGAATTCGAGATTCCAGTGGGACTGATTGCTGCGGATCGGCGCATATATCTTGATTTGGGCGAAGTTGCCGTCATAGCCCGGGTCGTGCTGAACAACCATACTATGGGTATTCAGTGGAAGCCACCGTTTACGCTTGATGTTACCGCAGTGCTTAATCCGGGGCGCAATAGTCTTCGTATCCAGGTCACCAATTTGTGGATCAACCGAATGATTGGCGACCAGCTATTGCCGGAAGATTGTGACCGCGCCCCCGCCGGTAATTTGTTGAAATGGCCGCAGTGGCTGCTGGATGGCAAGCCCAGTCCCACCGGCCGCTTCACCTTCACCACCTGGCAACTATGGAACAAAAATGACACCCTGGCAGAATCCGGATTGATCGGACCGGTGAAATTGCAGATTGCTATTGTTAAGGATATTAAATTATAAATGAATACCTCGGCACCATTGGCGATTAAAACGCGTGCCCTTAAAGTCGGGCTTTTTGGCATCGGGCTGGATACGTATTGGCCGCAGTTCACTGGCCTGAAACAACGCCTGGATGGCTATCTCACGGTCGTGGAGAATCGGCTTAAGCGACCGGAAGTAACGGTCGTTAACCTTGGCCTGATTGATACGCCTGAAAAGGCACTCAACGCCGGGCATGATTTCCGCACAGCCGATGTTGATCTAATATTTTTATTTGTCAGTACGTATGCCCTGTCTTCCACGGTCCTGCCCGTGGTACGCCGCGCGAAAGTGCCGGTGATTATTCTTAATATCTCCCCGGCTCCGGCCATGGATTACGCCAAATTCAACGCCATGGATGATCGCACCGCCATGACCGGGGAATGGCTGGCATGGTGCCAGGCCTGCCCAGTACCCGAGATCGCCAATGTGTTTAGCCGCAGCCGGATTCCCTTTCATCAGATTACAGGTGTTTTGGAAGGCGATCCGGAAGTCTGGCAACAAACGGATCAGTGGATTTCAGCGGCCATTGTGGCCCATGCCATGGAACATAACCGCCTGGGCGTGATGGGGCATTATTACGGCGGAATGTTGGATCTTTACACAGATCTGACCCGGCAATGTGCTGTGTTCGGCGGCCATATCGAAATACTGGAAGTGGATGAACTTGCGGCTCTGCGGACGAAAGCCACCGCTCAAGACATCGCCCGCCGCGTCACATATTTTCATGAAGTTTTTGACATACGCAACGACTGCCCGAAGCAGGAACTGGAACATGCGGCACGCACCAGTGTGGCGTTGGATCAACT
>JAKATV010000124.1 GCA_021818565.1 Planctomycetota bacterium | reverse complement strand
CCTTAATTGAACAGGTGGCCACGGAAAGCGCCCGTAACGCGGTGCTGGCCTTGCAGAATCTGGCTCCCGTACACGCCCGGGTGCGCCGGGGTGAAAAAGATGAAATTATCCCGGCTGAATCGCTGCGGGAAGGCGATATGCTGGTTATTGAACCCGGCGAGCGCATCGCGGGTGATGGCACAGTGGTATCCGGTTCCACCAGCGTGGATGAATCCATGGTTACGGGAGAATCCATTCCGGTGGATAAAACAGCGGGGGGCACGATTTTAGCGGGTACGATTAATCTTACCGGCTCCGTGCAGGCCCAGGTTACACGGGTAGGTGAGCACTCGGCGTTGGGGCAAACCATCGCCTTGGTGCGGCGGGCGCAGCAGTATCAGCCGCAGGTGATTCGTGCTGCGGACCGGTTTTTCTCCTTCTATACACCGTTGGTGCTGGTATTGTCGGTGGTGGCATTCTGGGTTTCCGGGCAGCCGGGCCGGATGATTACCATGTGGGTGGTGGGATGCCCGTGCGCGATGCTGCTGGCGTCGCCGTTGGCGATCGTGGTGGCTCTGGCCCGCGCCAGCCGTAGCGGTATTCAAATTAAAGCCGGACCATTTGTGGAAGCGTCGGTGAATCTGGATACGGTGGTATTTGATAAAACCGGCACGTTGACGACGGGCAAATTTATTGTTCACAGCGTGCGTCCGGCGGAGGGCGTGGATGAAAACCGATTGCTGGCCCTGGCGGCGGCGGTGGAAAATCGCAGCAGCCATCCTCTGGCCAAGACCATCTGTTCTTATGTGCGGGATCGCGGGGTGGCGTTCCATGAAGCGGCCGATGTAAAAATTCTGGAAGGCCTGGGTGTGGAAGCGGAGGTGGATGGACGGGTAACGCGTGCGGGGTCGCTTAAAATTCTGCCGCCGGATTTAGCCGCGGGAGCGGGCAATGTCGAAGCCGCGGAATCGGAACTGCCGCTGGTGCCTGTGTATGTGATGCACGAGGGGCGTTTAATGGGATCGATTTGCCTGACGGATGAAATTCGCCCTGAGGCGCGTCGGGCCATCAAACATCTGCGAAATCTGGGTGTGAAGCGTATTGTCATGATGACCGGTGACCGCCGGAAGACGGCCCAAATGGTGGGCCGTGCCGTCGGATGTGATGATATTTATGCTGAACTGCTGCCGGCGCAAAAAGAGGAGCTAATTCGGCAATTACAGCGGGGCGATCATGGTGTGGCGATGGTGGGGGAAGGCATCAATGACGCACCCTCATTGGCGGCGGCGACCGTGGGTATCGCCTTGGGATTGCGTGGTACGGATGCGGCCATTGAAGCGGCGGATGCGATTCTCCTGAAGGATGATCTTACCCGTATACCGTTGTTGATTTATCTGGCCCGTCAGACGCGTGTCGCGATTTATCAGAATATCGGATATGCTTTATTTTTCGCAATCTTCGCTTTGGTGGCTGCGGCCTTCGGCCTGTTCGGTCCAGTGGTTGCGGCCCTGATTCACATGCTGGCAGTGGTTGTTATAGCAGTGAATTCGGTGCGGTTGGCGGGTGATGTCGGTGTGAATCGCAAGCCATTGCCCATTGGAGTTCGAAGAAAAGCGGTGCCAGAGGGGGTCGGCGCACCGGCGTTATCACAGGCGTGAGCGTCTTTTTAACCAGAGTGAAACTTTTGCGGATAGTTACCGGGTTGCGGGAAAGCGCCGCAACCTGCAAGGGTATCAGCGGCTTGTAAGGAAATTCAGGCGTGAAGCGATCAATCACAGTAGCATTTTGGGTTTTGATGGGGCTGCTGGCGGTTACAGTGACTCTGGCAATCGCCACATTTAAGTATGGCGCGGTCTGTTTCTGGGCGGCGATGTTCGCAGCGCTGGGGCAGACAGTTCTGGCGTTTCTGGCCTGGTGGGGCTTGCGTCTGGCACGCCAGCAGGCGGCTCTGGTGGATGAGGCGGAGGCGGAAGCCAGTGTGAAATTTAGCCCGCTAGCCCCCTTGGGCGCGTTTCACATGAGCTATTCCGATGAAACCGCCAGCTCGGTGGTTGCGGCTCCAGCTCCGGTGGCTCCGGAAGATATCACCACGCTGGACACCGGTTTTCAGCGTGTGATTGTGGGCTTATGTTCCCTGGGATTTCTGGTGCTGGCAGGCATTATCGGGCTACTGGTTTATCGCGATTTTGCGGCGATTTCACCGGGGCATCCCATTGTCATTTCGCCGGTGCCCATCGACCCCGGTGCCGTGGTGGCGGCGGGTACGGCCTTATTGATCTATATACTGTTAATTCCCTATTCCCGACCGCGACCGGATACCGAGGGTCTGGTTGATGCCTCTAACAGCATTGTCATACTGGGCATTCCCGGTGCGGTAGTACTGCTGGCGGCGGTTATTGCGGTGTGGGCCAAGGTGGATTACGCCAGTCAGGCCGCCGCGATCTTCATCGGCGCGGTGCTGGTGTTACAGGCCTTTGAACTGGGAATTAATTCCATCCGCAGTCATGGCGGAATTGTGGAACTGGACCAAGCTGGCGTGGATTTGCAGCAATTGCCGCTGGTGCCCATGCTTTCCAGCGGATGGATCGTCGGTATTAAGGTGCTGGTTTCCGAAAGCATCGGCATGGCCAGCAGCGGCACGACGGTCATCGCTATTTTTTCGCGATTAATTCCGCGTATATTGATTGCGGGGTTTTTGTTTGTCGTGCTCTTAAGTACCATGCACGTTGTGCCGACCGGTGAGGTGGGCATTCTGGAACATCTAGGTGTGACAACGGCGGCGGATTTGGCGCATCCCCTGCAGCCCGGATTGCATATTCTATGGCCTTGGCCGGTTGATAAGTTGCAATATGAACCGACGGATAAAGTAAATCTCGTGGTCGTAGGATCGGAAGAGCGAGATAAAAACCTGCTGGGCAACAATGCGTTTTCCTTTTGGAGCCAGCATATTTCCATTCCGGATCAGGAATTTTTAACCGGTGATGTCAATCCGGACGGCAGCCCGGCGTCGCAGTTGCTTGATGGCTTTGTGGCGGCATGGTGGCGGGTGAAAAACCCCGGCGAATTCTTTGATAATGTCTCGACGAGCAACATCATCGAAGTCGGTGGTCTAACGGGTGCCGGCTCCGCGCTGCATTTGCGGCGGATGGATTCCGCTTTGGTGCATCAGGTGCTTTTGTATGCGGTCACCCGGGTATTTGCACAAAATACCCTCAAGCAGATTATGGAATCCAACGTCGGTCCGGTATCCCAAAATATCAAACAAGCCATGCAAAGCGTGTTGGATCAAATGAAATCCGGCATTGTGATTTTGAGCGTGGAAATTAAAGACATTCACCCGCCCAAAGGTCAGACGCAAAATACCGCACAAGGAAGATTGTTAGGTCCGGCCGCGGCGTTTGAAAATGTTGTCGCTTCGCGAGAAGTTCAAGAGCAGTTGGTGGACGCAGCGCAAACGGAGGCGTACGCCGACGTGGCGCAGGCGGAGGGTTATGCCAAAGGCAAATTACTGGCGGCGGACGGTTACGCCGCCAAGGTGGTCAATATTGAAGAGGGGCGAGCCAAGGCGCTGACGGTCCAATCCAAGGCCTTTACCAAAGCCGCTCCGGCGGCGATGTCATGGGCGTTCTATCAGGCGTTGGGTAAGATGTTCGGCCGGGTCAACAAGGTTGTGTTAGGCCCGGACGTAACGCCGCCTGAAATTTGGCAAATCGGCCATCGGGAATCAGGGAGCATGATGGTGCCGCCGCCGTCCGGGCCGCCGGGCGGCATGGGAACCCCGGGTGGACCGGGCGGGCCTAATACGCCCGGCAGTGAAAGTGGCGCGCCGCAATAGTTTCAGGATGAAAAACCGCGGCCCAAGAGTATCAGGTATACAGGGAATTGGAATTACGGAATCCTTAAGGAAGTATCATGCGTAAGTTAGCTATTGGAACCATCGTGGCGGTTGTGTTGATCGTGCTGTTTTGCGAACTATGCACCGCTGTGGCCAAGCCGTACCAGAAGATATTGCTGGATCGATTCGGGAAAATTATTTCACATCCGACGCGCATCTGCTACAACTGGTTTTTATGCTACCCGACGGACCGCGTGATTCGCCTGGACATGCGACTGCATTTGTACCAGAGCGACAATCGCGAAGTCAGCACCAGCGCCGGCGAGCCGATCAGCATACGCACATTCGCGCTGTGGAAAATTGTTGATCCCGTTTTGTATGTGGATCGGTTGCCGGGTGGCACGCCCGCGGTTCAGCGGTATTTGGATAACAAAATACAAAGCGCGGTTCTTAAACAGATCGGACACTACACGCTTGATGAAATGTTCAATGTGGATGTTAAGAAATTAAAAATGCAGCAGGCCGAGCAAAATATTCAGAAAAAAGTGGATATCGGCATGCAGTCACTGGGTATTGATGTGGTGAAAGTCGGCTTTGCGCGAATGACCTTCCCGCCTGATGTCGCCGCCCGCGTCTATCAGCGTATGACCGCGGAACGCAATAAAATCGCCAGCGAATACATTAACCAGGGTGAAAAGGAGGCCCAGATCACCATTGCGCAGGGGCGCGAAAAAGCCACAGAAATTCGCAGCGCGGCCAGCAAAGAGGCCGCCATTATCCGCGGACAGGCGGATGCCAGTGCGTATGCAATTTTAAATTCAGTCCAGGAAACACCCCAGGCCCGGCAATTTTATCGCTTCTGGAAATCGTTGCAGTTGTTCCAGAATTCCATGGGCAATACCACGTATTGGGTGCTTACGCCCAACAATCCGGTTACCGAACCGCTTTTTACGCAGTTGAAAATGGTGGAAGGTTCCGGAGCTAAATCGCTGATAAAAGCGGACCCGCCGGCGGCCAAGTAAGGTTTGGCTTTTAATGCCCGGTGAATCGATAAGTACACCAAGGTTCTCAGGAATGAACGCATGACTCAGGTTGATGAACATCATAATTCTCATACGCATGATCACCCACATGATCTTGAGCTGAACGTATTGCCATCCGAGGCTCCGACAAGCCGCTGGACCAGCCCGCAATTTGTCCTGCTATACTTTGTCATCGGTATCGTGATTGTCTGGATACTTAGCGGCTTTTATCAGGTGGGCGTGGGCGAAGTGGCGGTGGTTGAACGGCTGGGGCAATATGAAATGCTGCCCGGCGGCAAACATGCCCTGCTGATGGAAGCGGGATTGCATTATCACATTCCCTGGCCCATTGACACCGTGCACATTGTTCCGCTGGAACGTGAACATCTGCTGGAAGTCAGTGATTTTAATTCTTCGCCGGCGGCCTCCGCCAATCTGGAGAAGGTGTATTTGCGTCGGGGATATTCCAAACGGTTGTTGAATGCTATTTTTAATCCATATCTGATTACCGGTGACAAAAACATTCTCCATGCGCGCGTGGCCGTGCAATATCAGATATCGCATCCGCTGCAGTTTATCCTTGCGGTTTATCAGCCGCCCGGCGGCCTGCCCAATCAGGCATGGGATAAAGTTATGAGCCTGCTGACTGATCGGGAATTAATTCATAAACTCGCTTATGCCACCGTGGATGAGGCCCTGTACAATGGCAAGACGCAGTTAGAGCAGGAACTCTATGATCCGGTCAAGCCCACGGCTGGGCTGCAACGGCTGGTTGGCAAGCTTAATCTTGGTGCTCAGGTGGAGCGTGTGGAACTTAAGTACATTCATTGGCCCAGTGCGGTCAACGCAGCATTTTCCGCAGTGCTCAATGCCCGCCAGCAGAAAAATCAGTATCATCAGGACGCCAAAAAAAAGTACAATCAACTTGTGATTCTCGCCAAGGCGCAGGCCCAGACTATTTTGAATCAAGCCCAGGCCAAAGCCGCCACGACGGTTGATGAAGCTCAGGGCGAGGCCAATGCCTTCAGTCAGGTTTTTGCGCAATATAAGCAGAATCCGCGGGTTATTACGCTCAAGCTTTTAAACGATACGTTAAGTAATGTGATGAACAACGTGGGACGGGTATAGATCG
>JAKATV010000193.1 GCA_021818565.1 Planctomycetota bacterium | reverse complement strand
ATCGCGCAACGGAAATAACAGCCAATGCCGCAGCAGCCGTGATCCCATGGGCGTCTTGGTATTATCCAGCGCCCGCACCAGGGATCCTTGCGCCGAATTGTGACGCATGGATCGATTGATTTCCAGGGATCTTAACGAGGTCGGGTCAATAATCAGGTGCCGCCGCCGTTCAAACGCCCGTGGCGGCTGAAGATGTTCCAGGGCCGCTTTCTGTGTTTCATGCAGGTACGCCAGCAGACCGCCGGCAGCGCGCAGGGCCGGGCTGTGATCGTCGTCAAAGCCAAAACCCGCGAAAGTCACAACGTTGTAATGCTTCCGGATGCTTTCCATCGCATGGTGACTGTCGAGTTGCCAGGAGGGCCGCGCGGTCAGCGTGAGTTTGATCGGATCGCACACGTGCTGCACCCATGGGGGGACCTGATGATCCGGCGCTTCGGGATAAATCAGTTCGCGCGGGCTGATGCGGGCCAACTCGTCGCGGCAGGCCGAGAGGCAATCCACAAGTGTAAAAAACTTCCCGGTGGATAATTCACACCAAGCCAGGGCGGCCCATTGCGTTTCAGCGGCATTGGCCGGCGGGGCCAGTGGATCCGTGATAGCGCGGCCTCCCGGTGGGGCGGGCAGCAGCAGCATGGCGGAGAGAAAGTTTTCTTCTGTGCCGTCCAGCATCGTATCTTCGGTCAGGGTGCCGGGAGTTATTAAACGCGTGACCTGCCGATCTATAACTCCCTTGGCTTGTTTTGGGTCTTCCATTTGTTCGCAGATCGCCACGCGATAACCGGCGGCAATCATGCGTTGCAAATACCCATCGACCGCGTGGTAGGGCACGCCGGCCATGGGAACGGCATTTTCCCCTTTGCTGCGGCTGGTTAACGCCACCCCCAGTGCCCGCGATACAATGCGGGCGTCTTCGTAAAATGTTTCGTAAAAATCCCCGATGCGAAAAAACAGGATCGCGTCCGGATACTGGGCTTTATAAGTTTGATATTGCCGCATCGCGGGTGTAAGTTCCGCCGGGTCAATCGTCGCGATATCCTGTCTGTTGAGTTGCTCACCCATGATGCACCATTGTACCGCGTGCTTCGCTAATGCCAACTCGTGCGCTCCAGGTTACTGCGATCCAGGTTACAGGTTACGGGTTACAGGGGAATGCAGTTGAACGGGCAATCGCATTGGCGTTAGAAAATTGAAATCTGAAATTTGAAATTTCAGATTTCCAGTACACGGAATTTATTGACATGCTGTCAGGACGGTTCTATTGTAGCGGTTTGAATTCCTGTTCGCGGGTGTCTGGAAAGAAATTCGGGGGTGTCGTATGCCGTCAGCTGGATTAATTGTACTGTTCGTGGTCGCACTGGTCGTGGTGATTATTGTGCTGGTCACGGTGGGTAATGTGTTTAATTTGTGGCTGCAGGCTTTTTCCGCCGGTGCGGACATCAGTCTGTTTGATCTTATTGGTATGAAGTTGCGCAAGGTCGATGCGCGGGCCATAGTGACGGCCAAAATTTCCATGGTGCAGGCCGGCCTGCCGGTGGAGACCAATCAGTTGCAGGCGCATTACATGTCCGGCGGCCATGTGTTAAATGTCGCCAAGGCGATGATCGCCGCCCATCGCGCTAATATTGAATTGCCCTGGGATCAGGCCACCGCCATTGACTTAGCGGGCCGGGATGTTCTTGAAGCGGTCCAAACCAGTGTCAATCCGCGGGTGATTGATGTCCCCAATGCCGCCAGCGGCCGGCAGACGCATGAAGGCGTGGCCAAGGACGGCATTCAGCTGCGCGTCAAGGCGCGCGTCACCGTTCGCACCAACATGCGGCAACTTGTCAGTGGGGCCGGTGAAGAAACCATTGTCGCTCGGGTTGGAGAAGGCATCGTCGCGGCCATCGGCTCCGCGGATACCTATAAGCATGTGCTGGAACAACCAGATATGATCAGCAAAACCGTTCTGGCAAAGGGCTTGGATGCGGGCACCGCGTTTCAGATTTTATCTATTGATATCGCGGATATGGACGTAAGTGAAAATATCGGCGCGCGGTTGCAAACCGCTCAGGCCGAGGCCGCCAAACAATTGGCCCAGGCTGAAGCCGAAAAGCGGCGAGCCTTGGCGGTGGCACAGGAGCAGGAAAATAAAGCCCTGGCGCAGTTTAACCGGGCCAAAGTTATTGAAGCCGAAGCCCAGGTGCCCATGGCCATGGCCGAGGCGTTTCGCCAGGGCAATTTGGGAATTATGGATTATTACCGCATGAAAAATATGCAGGCCGACACGCAAATGCGGGAATCCATCGGCGGTTCCAACGCCACCGGCTCCGGCACAGATAACCGCCCCGCGGGAACCTGACCCATCGCAAAGGTAGGCAAGCTCCACGCCGCAACGCCATCGCGCAACGGTGTGCGACCGCGGACTTGAGATTTGAAATTTGAAATATCAAATTTGAGATTTCAAATTCCCAGGCCCAGGAAAAAGGAAGTAAACGAATGGCCGATCTTCCCAAGGATCCGCAACAACTGGCGCAGGATATTCTTGCCGGACGCATAAGCATCCAGCAACTGCAGGCCGAGCAGGCCCGCCGCCGGGCGGCGCAGGAAGCGCTTCGCCAGAATATCCGCTCGCGTCCGGCAACTTCAGGTGCCGCAGCGCGCCAGCCCGGCAATCGGCAAGTGGTTAAACCCGCCAATCAGCCTTCGGCCTCACCTGGTCGGCAATCGCGGCCGGCGGCCGCGTCTGACCGTAACGCGGCGCGGGCGAATGCAAAACGATCCCCGTCGCAAAATCGCACTGCCGCTACTGCTGTCGAAACTACGTCCGACGTTAAGGTCGCTTCAACCGCGGCAAAAACTTCCCCAGCCGCCGCCAAGCCCGCCGCCGTTTCGCGAACTCCGGCGCAAACCGTCCGGGCGGTGATGAATAATCCCCATGCCCTGCGCAGTGTTTTTGTTTTAAGTGAGCTGTTAGATAAGCCGCTGTCGCTTCGGCAGGACCCTCTGGATCGCTTTTGAATCAGCCGCATCTGACGCTCGCCGAGATGATCAACGAAAGAAGCACATCCCCATCTCCCGCGCCTGCTGCGCATGAAAAACCGCCCCTTGCGACATGGACATTAAAGACATCAGATATAAAAATGAATTAACAATAGCGTGTTAGTTCTGATGCACTTTAAATTTCAGGCCGCCGGCGCGGTATTTTCAGTTCAACCTGGTTTTTGATCGAACATTGTTTGCCGAGATACCCCCTTTCGTTTACTCCGTTAGGTTCATCCAACTAACATTTTCGGCGTTTCAGGTCAGAAACACAAGCAAAAAATTGCCATTTTTTCTTTGGCTAAATCGCCGATTGCGAAAATTAAGGCCTTAAGCACCCAACGTTTACGCTCTGGGTATAATTGCCCGCATGGCAAAACCTAAAACCTACTTTGTTTGTCGTGATTGCGGTGCTATTCAGCCCAAATGGTTAGGAAAATGTCCGGATTGCAATGCCTGGGACAGCTTTGAACAAATGACCCAGGCCGCCGCCGACCCGCATCGGCCGCGGGCCTTATCAGACGATTCCTCCGAAAGTCGGCCTGAACGCTTTGGTTCCGACGATGATGTTCCCGCCCGGCCGTTATCGGAAATTCCGGAACTGGATATTCCCCGCATGCCCACCGGCCTGCCGGAGTTTGACCGCGTCCTGGGCGGCGGAATTGTGCCGGGTGCCGCCGTGCTGCTGGGGGGTGACCCGGGCATTGGCAAATCGACTCTGCTGCTGCAGGCGGGAGATCGCATGGCCCGGCAAGGCCATCGCGTTTTGTATGTCAGCAGCGAGGAATCCGCCCAGCAGACCAAATTACGGGCCAAGCGGCTGGGCGTGGATGATGATCGCCTGCTGATTTACGCGCAGACCAACCTGGAAAAAATCGGGCGGCAAATCCAGAAGTTGCGTCCGCATCTGTGCGTCATTGATTCGGTCCAGATGATTTATGAACCCACCAATAATTCGCCGCCGGGCAGTGTTTCCCAACTGCGGGATTGTGCCACGGAACTGGTCTATCTGGCCAAGGCCGGCGGAACGGCGGTATGCCTGGTGGGACATGTGACCAAACAGGGTCTTCTGGCCGGGCCGAAACTTCTGGAGCATATTGTCGATACGGTGTTGTACTTTGAAGGCGATACGCATCACGATCACCGCATTGTGCGTTGTGTTAAAAATCGCCACGGAAACACCTTGGAAGTGGGCCTTTTTCGCATGGGGGCCGCCGGTTTGGAAAGTGTACAGGATGCGTCGGCACTGTTAATTGAACCGCACGCCGGATCACCCCCCGGCAGCGTCATTTGTGCCGTCACGCAGGGATCACGTGTATTGGCTCTGGAAATTCAGGCTCTGACCGCCGACAGCATGTTAGGAGCCGCCCGCCGCAAGGTCAGCGGGTGCGATGCCAATCGCGTGGCGATGATTATTGCGGTTCTGGAGAAACGCTCCGGATTGCGTCTGGTGGATCAGGACGTGTTTGTCAATGTGGTGGGGGGCATGCGGGTCAATGACCCCGCCGCCGACGCCGCCATCGCTCTGGCCATCGCCGGGGCGCGCATGAAGCGCGGCCTTTCCAGTCGCACGCTGGTGATGGGTGAACTGGGCCTGTTGGGAGAATTTCGGCAAATTGGCGCACTGGGCCAGCGCATCAGCGAAGCCGCCCGCTTGGGCTACAGCCGCCTGCTGGTCCCCATTCACCGTAGCGAAACCGACAAAGCCGCCGCGGCTGCCGCTACCCCGCAGATGCAGATCACCACCTGCCGCACCCTTGACGACGCCTTAGCCGTCCTGGAATAAACCTCTGTCACTGCCCGCGCGGGTTTACGAAAACGTTGTCGTGGCCTGGTACGATAACGTCCGCCAGTTCATATACTTCCGCTAAAGATTCTTTGGCTTGATGAATGTCAAAACTTTCCTGAAAGACTTGTCCGGCTTCAAAATGTCCCTGGGTCGGCACGGCATCGCCGGTGATCATCACGGTGCGGGCCACAAACTTCAGCAATAGGCCGGCTTGGCCGGGGGTGTAGCCGGGCAGTGGGAATAAATCTACGCCGTCGGCCAGTTGATCCGGCACCGGCCGGATGGCCGCCAATATTTTCCGCTCCGCGGCGAGTTTTTCCTGGCCATCGGCTTGCGGTCCCAGGTGCGTGGCTGCGGTGGCCAGAGCCTGGCGGGCAAGCTCAATTTCCATCTCGGCTGCCCAATGGATCGCCTTGGGAAATAAATCCAGTCCGCGTCGATGAACCGGTTTTAAATTGGTTAGAAATACGTGACTAATCGCATCGGGCTTTAATCCGGTACGTTCAAATAACCGCGCTTCGAGAATTTGTGCCGGGAGGGAAGGATCCACCAGAATAACCGCTGCGCCGCTGCGAACCAGCGTGGTGGTGCTGTGGCTGGTGCGCACCGGCGAACGCTCCTGCCAGAGGGGGTTTTTCGATAGTGTGCCGATACTGATAACGGTAAATTCCATAAACTCCTTATCGGGCGATCGCACGCCAGAGCAAATTCTCACCGCCGGGTCGTATTGCCACCGGGTGGCAAAGCGGCGATTTCCCGGACAGGCTCCCAGTTGACCCCGCCGAATGAAGCATTATGATAATCACGATGATAACTGATGAGAAACTACAAGGACCGCATGCCGCAAATTGAACCGTCTAACGCTTTTTCCGCTTTGGGTCTTGAGCCGGCCATTGTCATGGCGCTGGATGATCTGCATTTCGTTGAGCCATCCGAAATTCAGCGATTGATGATTCCGGTCGCGCTGACCGGTGCGGATATTATTGGGCAGGCCCGTACCGGTACCGGAAAAACCGCCGCCTTTGGGCTGCCGATTCTGCAACGTCTGGATCTAACACAGAGTTTACAGGCTTTAATTGTCACCCCTACGCGGGAACTGGCCATTCAGGTCGAAGCGGAAATGGTGCGCTTCGCCCGCCATAAAGTAGCCCGGATGATCGTGGTTTACGGCGGG
>JAKATV010000226.1 GCA_021818565.1 Planctomycetota bacterium | reverse complement strand
CCGGTCGTTTGTAATTCTGCGAATTCCAGAGCAGTGAGTTGTCCAGTAATTCGGCAGTGTGATACTCGCCTTTCAGCCGTGGTGTGTTAATCGAATGCGCCAGTCCGTTGCCGCCAAGTCGTGCAATACCGACTGCGACGGGAAACAGTGCATTAAGTTATAAAGCTAAATTCCGCCTTTAACTCAACGCTGCCGCATTGAGCTAATTGTTCGCACAGCAAGTGAATGCGGAATGCTACTGCGCGTCTGGTATGGGTGATGAGTCGGCGACGGCCAGAACCACGGCGTTGATGGACGCGGGCTGGATGGCTGCGGGAAGTTTGCGAAATGCGGCGGCGGCGGCATGAAGCGTAGCGCCGGTGGTGCACACGTCATCCACAAGCCAGATATGCAATCCGGAAACGTCCACATTCTTCAATAGCACAAATGCGCCGCGCACATTATCGCGTCGAGCCGTGGCGCTTTGCATGGAGGTTTGCGCACTTGTGGCATGTTTGCGCCGCAGCAGATCATCACAGGGTTTATCGAGAATTCCGGATAATTCCCAGCCCAGTTCAAAGGCCTGATTGAAGCCACGCCGCCACTGCCGAAACCAATGCAGGGGAACGGGGATAAATTGGTCAATTGGCCCGGCCGCCGCATGTTGCAGAGCCTCGGCCATCCAAGGTGCCAGAATGGCCGCCAAGGCCCAATGCCGGGAAAATTTCATGCTGTGAATCAAACGGCTTAGCGGCCCATTGAGTGTTCCGACGCGGATGATGCGATCCAAACCCAGTTTGCGGTGCGGACAATTCGGACAACTTCCACGCGCGGCAAAAGGCCCCAGCGTACTGCCGCAGCATTGACAATACGGCCAAAGCAATTGCCGACGAATCTGGCGCTGAATGTCGGGGCATAACCCGTTATCAGAGGGTGCAACACTTTGGCCGGTGACCCAGCAGGTAGGCGGAAAAATCGCGGCCAAGGGCTGCGGGCGGCGCTTGACGTTGGCTAAATTGAACCGAGCGTGGCTCATGGCTTTAATTCCTCGAGGAACTTCATGAACCCGGCCGCCAAGTTCGCTGCTTGCGCATCCGTGAGCGCGGCTTTCCGCCAGGTCAAGCATAAACTCAAACGGGAATGAAATGTCGTCAAAGCGAAGACAACGGGCAACAACGGCCCGACCGGGGAAATGCGGATGTAATTTTGTACAGCGGTTCCGGTGCCCGTGCGTTGATCCATCCATGCCCCGGTCAGATTGACATTCGATACGCCCGCCAGGAGAGGACAATTCTTCTGAAAGAACAGCGCTTTATGGCGCGGCTGCTCATAAAGTTCAGAGAAATATTTAACGACCGCCAATTCACCGAAAGCGGCTATTGCGCCACAGCGATTTTTGAATGCTGCGGTTTGTCGGGCGGCTCGCCCGATAAGTTCCGTCGGCGTGTGGATTTCAGGCTTTTGAAATGTCGTAATACATGAACTTAAAAATAGGCCAAATGTTTGATCCAAAGGCTCATCAGCCAAATCGCGGATATCAACAATGGATCCGATGCTCACACAAGTGCGCCCGCCGGCCCACCAGCGACGACGCAGTTTATACCGGCTTTGCGCGGTAAGCTGCCCGATGACCATGGCGATGGCGGCCAGGAAAATATCGTTTAATCGGCACTGTCTGGCTTTGGCGCAGGAAATAAGCGTATTGAGCGTTCCATCAGGCAGTACGTGCATGGAACAACCGGTGGAGAAATCCATAGGATCAGCAAGATCAAACCGCCACGATCGGCGATGTGTAAAATACCGGCGCGCGGCGTGGAGTGTTTTCATGGGCGCAGACAATGAGCCGCGCCGCTGTCGGAAGAAATTATCAAATCGCTGATCATTGACACGCAATACGGACAGACGCTCCACCGGCGAGCCGTCGTAAACGGTCAGAATCAAACGCATAAACTCACGGATACTCCAACTGTCGGCAATCCAATGATCGTAAATGGTCAGCAGCCAATATTCCGTACCTTCAGGAATGATACAAACCCGTAGCGGAACATCAGTCTTGGCAAAGGGTGTGTTAAGTTCGCGGGCGGACACCACCGACAGAGGTTCGCGACAAACTTGCAGCATGACCGCTTGGCGATTGCTGAATAAGGCACATTGCCCCTGAAATTGCGGCAATCCCAAGCCAATGGCGTTGACGACATCATCAATTGCGGCCTGCCACCGTGGAATATCGCAGGGATCGCCTAACTGCATGGCTTGCGCCGCATTGTAAGGTCCCAGTGTGGTCCAACTCCGCATAAGCTGCTGAAAGATATTAAGCCGCATGGTCGAGCGGAGTTTACCCGGTGAATCCGCACCGGTGCTATTATGAATTTGTGATGTGTTATTCATGCAACACGCCTATGCCAAATCTCGTAAGGGTGCTCTAAATAAGCGCGGAATAAACCGCCCCGTACGAACACAGTAGGCGGCGTAGGGCGCGCCGTGAATTTCGCGCAGATATTGTTCTTCGCGCAGGGCTTCCAAAGTAATAAGCGTGATATGAATCAGGGCGGTGGGAAGCATTAAAAGTGTCGGTACCGTTAAAAACGTGCACAGCATCAGGATAATCGACAGAGCGTAAATGGGATGCCGGACGATCCGATAGGCACCAAGAATAATAAGCTCTGTTTTTTCGCCGGGGTCAATTCCAATGCGCCACGATCGCCCCATCTGCCGCCAACAAATAAATGTCAGAACCAGCGCCAGTAAGCCCAGCAGCGCTGCCACGACCCCAATCCACTGGGTTTGCGTAGTCATCGGCCAAAGTGCCCGCAGATACCACGTGGCGGCAAAACCTCGGAAAGCCGAAACCCAGGGTAGAATACACCAGGCGATAATGGCGGGAGTCCAAAGGAATCGCAGGCTGCGGCCGGTTTTTTCGCGCGGTAACACATTGGGATCCTTGCCGATCTTACGGCTAAGGCGAACAGCTTTTATGATCACCGTTCCCCAGTAAATAAGTACCCATAACCCTGAAGCAGCGGCTGAAAGTCTTGGCAGCATCAACATCCGTTAACCTCCATAGGCTCCATCATAACGAAGTTCATGGAAAACGGGGATTGCGCCATAAAGTCGTGGCTTTTACCGGGTAGTTGTGCCGGAGTTCCCATTGGTGCAAGGCACGTAAAACAACGCTTAGCATCAAAGTTTGCACGCCGGGGTTGGCACTGATATTGATATGGTCTATACCGGCTTGATGAAACGGCACCGGCATAGTGCGGACATTCAGGTTGGTTATGTGCGTTATACGCGGATTAACGGCCTTCACGGGTACGCCGCGCAAAAATGGCATCCAATCTGTCAAGGGATGACTTTTATAGATGACAAAGCACTGCCGGACGTTGACCGGGATGCGAGGCGGCGTCACCGGATCAAGCAGCAATAGAAGCATGACTTTATACCCATGCTGTCCCAGATATCGGGCCACGCGAATCTGGTCATCGGCACCGTAGGAGTGGCCGACGAGAATAAGCGGACCATGAATCAGGTGGCGATTTTCCGCGGCCAGCAAACGATGCTCAAACTGCATTCGCGCTTCATCTGCCAAGGCCGCTGCGCTGATGATGTGCCGCCGATTCAGCGTCCGAGCGAACGTGTCCATCCCCGTTGAGAATATCCCCAAAAATCCGCGCATGCAGTACACATTCCCAGGATATCTATATGATTTTCCGGTACGCAAGGCCCCATGCGCCGCCAATGGATCCGCCGGCAATCCAGTTAGGTCCACGCACCCTGCCAAGGGCGACATCAGTGCCGCGGTTAAAAGGATGAATGCCATGCCGCGCAGCCGCTGGCTAATTATCGTATAACGGTGAACATTAGTGTGTATTCTTTCCAGCCAAGGCGTTGACGTTGTCCGGCAAGAATTCGTCATGTAATTCCTATTCTGATACAGATTTGTAAGCATTTGCATACCACTGTACCGTCTGCGCAAGGCCCTCATCGAAGTATAATACCGGTTCGTAACCGATGATCTTTTGGGCCAAGGTAATATCCGCCAGAGAGTCCCGAACATCGCCGGGCCGGGGCGCAAGATATTCCGCCTGTACAGATTGGCCTATATGCTTTACGACTTTCTCAAGCAGGTTGTTCAGGCTAATATTTTGTCCGCAGGCAATATTGATAACCTCGCCGGACGGGGGCGTGGCGCAAATTCCCGCCAGCATATTGGCATAAACAACATTTGAAACGTGGCAAAAATCCCGCGTTTGCCCGCCATCGCCGTAAATTTGCGGCCGGCGCTTTTCCAGCACAGCCGTGATAAAAGCTGGAATCACCGCCGCGTAGGCGCTACGCGGATTTTGCCGGGGGCCGAACACATTAAAATAGCGCAGACAAATTGTCGCCAGACCATATACCTGCGCATACACGTCCGCGTATAACTCGCCGGCATATTTTCCCACGGCATACGGACTTTTGGGCGCGGCCTTCATTCCTTCATGCTTGGGCAGTGCGGGACTTTCGCCATACGCACTGCTGCTGGCGGAATAAACAACACGGCGAACTTTTTCCAATCTTGCGGCCTCCAGCACGTTCAGCGTTCCCCCAATGTTAACCGTATTATAGCGGATCGGATCAGCCACGGATCCAGGAACACTTCCTAAAGCGGCCAGGTGAAACACAATTTCCACGCCCGAGGCGGCCTTGCGGCACTGCTGCAAATCCGTAATATCACCCAGGATAAAATCTATATCCGACGCGACTTCTGCCAAGTTCGCCTCTGAGCCGCCATTAAGATTGTCCAATACCCGTACCTTCGCGCCGGCGGCTAATAAACCTCGAACCAGATGCGAGCCGATAAAGCCGGCACCACCCGTCACCAGCACTGTCATGTTTTTGTATGCGGAAAAATTCATGGGATCGTCATTCTCCATTTGTAACATCCTGTGCCCCCGCCCGTGTACATTGAGCGCATGGGCCTCGGGGCGCTAGTTTTACCAGAAAATCCCATGAACAGCGAGATATCTCCCCCGCGAAGCTTAAGATGACGCATTATCGCGCGTGACATGCATCATGCTAAAAAACCGTGCAGCTATGCATCCGTGCGATCCCAGGAAATTTCCAGAATTGCTCCCGGATTTAGACGCAGGGGCCGTTGAAATTGGATGGACATACGACCGTTTATCACTTTCCCATCAGCCTGGACCGCCACGCCGCTGGAGGTACACTGCAGACCTTTCGTGGGATTAGTGCCTTCCACCGGAGTTAGGCCAATTGTAAATTCAGATATAGCCAGTTTCCCCGCCTGATGCACAATTCGATGAATACGGCGCGTCCCGGAATTCAGGGCAAAATACTCACCCCATCCGGCGGCGGTGCAAAACAGCGACCGATGATCTGTTTCAGAAATCCGCGGCGTAAATCCCAGTGACCGCCGCACCGCATCCCAACGAAAACCCTGCAGGGCCAGCAGCACGGTCCAAACGCTTAATGGACGAAAATAATGTTCGCCACATTCCACATGATCCCACGGTGCCCGCTGGTGCACATACCGATTATAAACGTCCGTTGTTACCGTCACCGCAAGATCCGTGCGCCCCAGAAACGCCAAGGACGAGGAAAACATATATTCAATCCCAGTCCATGGCCCGCTCCACTGCCCTTCGCCTGCCGGCGTTCCGCCATGGGGCCAGAATCCGTTAATGTAGGCGATTCCGTCTTCAGGGTCGACATACGGCATGCCGGGACGGGTCTTTTGTCGGCAATAATGAAAAGCCGCTTCATTATGGAGTTTAACATGGTCACGCGGAAGAATATCACCCAAATCGCAGAGATCCGCAAACCACTGTCCGACCGTTCCAGCCAATAAAATTCCGGTATTCTCGGTGCCGGCCTGGATATCGCGGGCCATCTGATAATAGTGATCATTCCACAATTCACGTTCGAAGCTCGTTTTGCCTTTTTCCAGCCAGAGGCTGTAGTTGGCCTCGGTCGTGGTGTCGCCCAATATCCGCGCCATGCGAATGCCT
This sequence comes from Planctomycetota bacterium, assembly GCA_021818565.1. Classification (GTDB taxonomy): domain Bacteria; phylum Planctomycetota; class Phycisphaerae; order WQYP01; family WQYP01; genus JAMDCX01. The sequence goes on along the minus strand of JAKATV010000226.1, from coordinate 42 downwards.
GCCGCCAGTCCAGCCAACCAGATGCTCGAAACATAAGAAGTA